>DATJGC010000464.1:0-5086 GCA_035495345.1 Chitinophagaceae bacterium
GCAAAGACATTACCAGGCGGGCATTGGCGGACCAGTGGCGGATTTCTTAACCGTGGTAGACTCTTTGCATGAAGCTATCTCTGTAAAAGAACTTACAGACCGTTATCGTGCAGCGCTCAGCAAACAGGGTATACAATTGCCTTTTTCTATTGTGGAGAAAGATAGTAGCACGGTGCCCGCAGCAGGCCCGGAGTCTCCGGAGAGCAACACTGTTACGGTAGGTTTTTTGCATCCGCATACCTACCAGCTCAGTTTTATCAACAGCCATTGGTACCTGTTGCAAAAGTTATGGCAGCCCATCGTAATTTCTTTATTGCTGGTAGGCGTTACCATTGCTTCTTTTTTGCTGCTATACCGCAACCTGGTGCAGCAACAAAAACTTACACAGCTAAAAAATGATTTCATCAGTAATATAACGCATGAGCTAAAAACACCTATTGCTACGGTGAGCGTGGCCGTGGAAGCGCTGAAGAATTTTAATGCCTTGCAAGACCCGCACCGTCCAGAAGAATACCTTGCTATTTCTGCCAGCGAGATGCAAAGGCTGGGCCTCCTGGTAGATAAGGTTTTAAAACTTTCGCTCTACGAAAACAATAAAATTGCATTGCAGAAAGAACCCGTAGACATGGCAGCATTGGCCCGCGAAGTAGTGGCTTCTATGAAACTGCAACTGGAAAAGCAGGGTGCCGTGGTAGACATCAGCACCAAGGGCCAGGAATTTGTTATTGAAGCAGACCGATTGCACATGACCAGTGTTATTTACAACCTGTTGGATAATGCACTTAAATACAGCAAGGGCAAGCCGCTTATTGAGCTGCGGCTTACAGAACATGCGCAGTTTATTGAGCTGTCTGTGGCAGACAATGGCATTGGCATTGCCAATGAATACCGGTATAAAGTATTTGAACAATTTTTCAGGGTGCCAGGCGGAGACAGGCACAATATAAAAGGGTACGGATTGGGCCTCAGCTATGTAAACCATATTGTACAACGCCACCAGGGCTATATGGAGGTAAAAAGCAAACTGGGCGAAGGAAGCGTTTTCATTGTTCGCCTGCCGTTTAAGGAGGCAGCGGTGATAGATTATGGAGATGGTAAGAAGGCCAGGCGTATACAGTTTAAAAGAAACCAGGCATGAGCATCAAAATACTGTATGCAGAAGATGAAATCTTCCTGGGCAAAATTGTAAAAGAAAGCCTGCAAAGCCGCGGGTTTACCGTGTATATGGAAGCAGATGGCGCGCAGGTGCTGGATCTTTTTAAAAAGGTGCAGCCAGATATCTGCGTGCTGGATATCATGATGCCCAATAGAGATGGCTTTGAAGTAGCCACCGCCATACGCGCGGTAAATGCCAGCGTACCCATCATTTTCCTGACGGCCAAAACACAAACCGGTGATGTGGTAAAAGGGTTTACGCTTGGCGGCAATGATTATATCAGGAAGCCTTTTAGTATGGAAGAATTGATTGTACGGATAGAAAACCTGCTGAGAAAAAAACAAGGCAAACCCTCGGGCACTGGTGCAGAAACCATAGCACTGGGCAAGTTTCAGTTCTTTACCAACCGGCAGCTGCTGGTAGCCGGTAAGGAAGAAAGAAAATTATCTTACCGGGAGTGTGAGCTGCTAAAGCTGTTGTATGAAAACCGGGATGGCATTATAGATAGAAAAAATATACTCACGGTTTTGTGGGGCAATGATTCTTTCTTTAACAGTCGTAACCTGGATGTATACATTAATAAGCTCCGCAGCTACCTGAAAGAAGATGATAGTATAGAAATACTCACCATTAAGGGCATCGGCTACCGCTTTGTGATCAGCCAGGTTTAAGATGCATGCCCGGCTTTACAAGCAACGCTTACTTGCCAAACTTAAACGCGGTAGGTATAGACCCTGTACCGGCTTTTTTGTTGCTAAAATATTTCCACAGCCACATGATGGTAAAGCTGGGTATGAAATCTGTGCCCGGTATCAGCTCTTCAGTAAAATTGAAAAGTGCACCCTTCCAGCTGCCAAACATTATATAGAAGATGATGGCGGAGATAGGCGCAAAAACAATATCTCCCAATTCACCCAGCCCGGGAATGGCATAAGTGGCAAAACCGAGTACATCCATTATGATGCAAAAGGCGAGGGAAGGTGGTTGTTTAATCATGTTTACCTTTCATTTACGGCTATGCATCAAACCACGCACCAATTTTGGCCATCGCTTTTCATTGCAGCCACTGCCACCGGTAATTTAACAATCTTCACCGCTGGTAAGGGCTACTCACAACTTAATTTCAGGTATACACCGTTACTCCATCCAAAGCCATCCTGGTTAGGATATTCTCCGCCACCTGCTTTTGTGACAGTGTCTGTAACATTGTATTTCTCCATCATTTTTCCGGTGTGCGCATATACATGCTCGTTGGCAGCCATCCACCTTTCCCTGATGCGCCGGGCAAGCGCATCGTGCCCATAATTTTTTAACCCTTTGTAAGCGATCCATTGAAGCGGCGCCCAGCCGTTTGGAAAATCCCATTGCTGGCCAGATTGCCGCAGGGTAGTAACCAAACCGCCGGCCTGTAAAAATTTTTCTTCCAGCATTGTTGCTACACCGGCCGCCTGCTCTTTGCTGGCAGCAGTAAAAAAAAGCGGGTAAGCAGCTGCCAGCGTACACTCGCTGGTTTGTTGCCCATCTATAAAATGATAATCAAAGTAAAAGCCCTGCTGCTGGTTCCAGCAGTATTTTGTAATGGCCGTTTTACGCAGCGTTATTTTTTGTTGAAAGGCAGTTGCACGCACGGTATTTTGCTGTTGTTGGTAAATGGCAGCCAGCACTTCTTCCATGTGCAACAGCAGGCAGTTAAGATCTACCGGTACCAGGTGTGCCGTTTGTATGGTGCCCATATCATTACCATCCCTGAACCAGCGGCTGCTAAAATCCCAACCAGATTCACAGGCAGCGCGGATATGGATATGTGCCTGTCTTTTGTTGATTGCCCTGGCGGCTGCCTTGCTGTCTTCACGGTAAGCTTCGGGCCTTGCACTGTCTTTCTCATCACAATAGCGGTTGAGTAAGTCGCCGTCTGGCAGTCGAACTACGCGGCGGTGTTGCTGGCCCGGCGCCACCTCGGTTTCTCCATCCATCCAAAAGGCATATTCCTTTTCTATTTGCGGCAGGTATTGCAATAGCACCTCATTGCCTTTTTCTTCTGCCAGCAGTTCTACCATGAGCGTAAAAAAGGGCGGTTGAGATCTGCTCAGGTAATAGGTGCGGTTGCCATTGGGTATAAATCCAAAACTGTCTATCAGGTAGGCAAAATTGTCTACCATGTGCTGCATGGTATCAATTTGCCTGCTTACCTGCAAACCCAGCATTGTAAAGTAGCTGTCCCAATAATAAATTTCTCTGAACCGCCCGCCAGGAACCACATAAGGATGTGGCAGCGGTATGAGCGTGCCACCATGCGTTTTATCCGGGTGGCGCGTTAGCACGGGCCAGAGCGCTTCAAGGTGTTCCAGTATGGGTTTATTGCCAGAGGCGTACTGGCTGATGCTGGTGACCGGCAGAATAAAATGTGCCGTTACAAAATCGAGAAGATTGAACCCGGGCTGATCTTTTGTTGACAGGTAGGTACTCAACAGCGCAGCAGGCGCTTCTTTTGGAATACAATCCACAAAAAATTTAGAATCAGGAAAGATCTTTTGTTCCTGCACATCTTCAAACAGCTTACCAAGGCTCTCTATATAAAAAATTGGCTGCGCCTCCATGAGAAAAAAATATAGGGTAAAAAAATCAGTTAGTGGCCAACTTTCTTGCCTGCAATCTTCTGAACATAAACAGGCAAACTATCAGAACGGCAATGGGGATCAATGAAAAGTAAAACGCATGCTGTCCGCCGGTTTTATCTGCATCAAAAACCCGGCCCATAATCAGTGAGCCCGTGGTGCCCCCCAATGCAGAAAAGATAATGATGAGGCCAGACATGAGCCCATGCTTTGGCTTGGGCAATGAAGTAAGTATGGCAGAGTTGATGGATGGATAAACCGGCGCCAGGAAGATACCAATTAACGGAAACATAAACGCTGCCAGGGGTGCATCTCCCCAACCGGTAAACGTTTTTCCCACAGCATCTTTGGCCAATGGCAGCGCAATACAGATTAGTAAGCCGGATAAGAGCAGGCAAGCCAGCAACACATAAAACCAATTGAATTTCTTTAGCACAAGGCCCGCCAGGAAGCGGCCCACCGCAGTAGAACCTGCCAGTATACTACTCATTTGTATACTTAATGCAGCTGGCAGCATCAGCACCTTGTTATTAAAAGTGGGCAGAAAGTTTTGAATACTTTGCTCAATCAGCACATAAAAAAAGGCAGAAGCAATAAAAGCCAGTACAATGGGCTTAAACATCAAAGTAAACATTTGGCCAAACTCTGCGGCCAGTGGCTTGCTTTCTGATTTTGCAGCAGACTCATCTAATGAAGCCCCCGCCAGCAGCAACAGCGCCAGCAATGACAACCCACCGAGTAAATAAAATGCATTCAGCCAGGAAGTAGATTGCGGGTGTGCGTTATCTGTAAATGAACTGAAGTAAAAATAAAGGGTAAGGTTGCCAATCATGAAAAAAGACTCAATAAAATTCATGAGGCTGATATGCTCAGTATCGTCTTTTGTAATGATGCCGATAATGCTGTACACAGACATCTTGATAAGCGCAAAACAGGAACCCACCGCCACAAACATGATTTTAACAGCCAGGAAGCTGGGCGTATTAGGGATGATAAAACAGGCAATGGCAATAATGCCCAGCGATACCATCATGGCACGTTTATACCCAAAGCGCGTAATGTAAGAGGAAACCAAAAATGAAACTATGGCAATGCTGAGATCTTTACAGGGATCTATCCAGGAGGCAGCCGACTTACTTACGCCAAAACTATTCTGCACATTTAAAATGGCTACACCGGAACTGTTGAGCAGGATGGCAAAAACATAATAGTTAATGAACAGTGATAGCTTTATTCTCCAGTGTTGCATTCGTTAGGTTTTAGGCAGGTATGACAAGTACTTCCTATAAAGGTAATTACAATTTGCCATCGGCCT
>DATJGC010000465.1:0-5976 GCA_035495345.1 Chitinophagaceae bacterium
ACAAAGACAACCGGCTGCTGCAATTGGATATACAACAGGCACTGCTCCGCAACCGTGCTATCACCATACTGGCCATTGCAGCGGCACTAACGGCCATCATCATAGGCTTTTTATTGTTGCAGAACCGCAGAACCAACCGCAAGCTTCGCGAAAAGAGTGATTTTATCAACCAGCAAAACATACTACTGGCAGATCTTAACTATGAAAAAAATTCGCTCATCAGTATTGTATCACATGATCTGAACACACCTTTTGCTGCCATTAAAATGTGGACTAATATTCTTGACGAGAACAATAGTAATCTTCATCCAGACCAGGTGAAAGCCGTTGAACGCATCCGCCAGGCTACCAGCCGCGGCGAACTGCTGATTAGATCAATACTGGACATAGAAAAAGCAGAAACCAACCAGCATAAATTATTGCTGGAAAAAATTAACCTTGGCAACCTGCTGCAGGCGCTGGTGACAGACTTTATGCCTGCTGCCGCCGGCAAAAACATAACCCTGCACTGGCAACCGCCGCCAAAAACGGTAGAACTGGTAAGTGATCAGCAGCTGATCAGTCGCATCGTAGAAAACCTTTTGTCAAACGCCATTAAATATTCTCCGCCCGGCAAAAATGTATGGGTGAGCCTGGCCAGTTTTAACGAGGTGGTACATATACAGGTGAAAGATGAAGGCCCTGGCATCAGCAAGGAAGAACTGCCCATCCTGTTCTCTAAGTATGGAAAACTTTCTGCCAGTCCTACCGGCGGCGAAACCTCTACCGGGCTTGGACTGTCCATCGTAAAACGATTGGTGCAGGAGCTGAACGGCCATGTTTTCTGTGATTCCGTCACCGGGGAGGGCGCCCTGTTTACCGTGGTACTCAAGAAATAAGCAATTTTTTGTTAAGACCGCTCAGTATGCCGCTCAATATCTACATTTGCAACAAAGTGGCAATTATTTGTTAGCGCCTTCTTCCATACGTCGTTCCTGTACTGCCGGCATTTTACTATTGCTGTTTGCCTTCAGCATTACGCCAAAGCAATTGTTGCATGATGCGCTTGCGCGGCACAAAGATGCTGTTGCCAGCGGCAAACGCAACGGCCAGGCACTGTTTAACGCCGCAGGTTTTGTATGTAAATGTGACAACCTGGTGGCTGAATCTCCCTTTACGGCTGCCACTGAGCATTTTGTTTTCTTTCCATTACAGGCAAAGAGAGTAAAAAGGCAAACCGCGCTGCACACTTTTTACTCCAAGCAGCTTTTCTTTTTTGAACTTCGCGGACCTCCAATATTATTGGGCTGATCATTGCCAGCAATGAATTTGCATTGCCGGGCAATAGAAGAATTTCATATTATTTACCTCATGACCCCGCAAGCAATATACCTTTTAGAGGTGTAAGCCGCTATACAATACCAGTAGCATAACGCCATGTATTGATAGCAGGGCCGGGTCATTCAATCAGCAGCAATGAAGCATTTATTCTTTTATATTTTATTCATCGGTACAAATGCGCTGTATGCGCAGCAGGTGCCGGAGAAGCCCGTACGCGGCAACAGCGCCAGGGCCAGCATTACGGGTACCATCACAGATGCAAAAACCCGGGAGCCGCTGGCAGGCGCTTCTGTTTATTTTCATGATCTTAAGCTGGGCACCAGCAGCAATGCAAAGGGTGTGTATACGATTCAGAACATAGCCCCCGGCCGCTACCTGGCAGAGATCAGTTTTCTCGGTTATGCGTCTGTGGTAGAAACCATTGAGATAACTGGCAGTGTGCAACGTGATTTTGCATTAACTCACTCTTATATTGAAAACGAGAACGTAACCGTTACCGGCGTCTCCTCCGCCACTTCTGTAAAGAAAACGCCGGTGCCGGTGAATATAATTCGCAAGGAAGAATTGTTCAGGGGTAGCTCTACCAATCTTATTGATGCGCTCAGTAAAACACCCGGCGTAGCGCAGATTTCTACGGGCCCGGCCATCTCAAAGCCGTCCATCCGCGGCCTGGGTTACAACAGGGTGGTAGTAGTAAACGATGGCATACGCCAGGAGGGCCAGCAATGGGGAGATGAGCACGGCATTGAAATAGATGAATACAATGTAAATAAGGCGGAAGTATTAAAAGGGCCCGCTTCACTCATGTATGGCAGTGATGCACTGGCAGGGGTGGTAAATTTTATCTCCGTGGTGCCGGCACCTGAAAATACCATCCGCGCCAATCTCTTTGCCACTTACCAGACCAATAACCGGCAGCGCGGACTGCATGCAGATGTGGGCGGTAATGAAAACGGGTTTATCTGGGGTGTAAACGGATCTTACAAGGCCGCAGCGGATTACAAAAACAAGTATGATGGCTATGTGTTCAACTCAAAATTTCATGAGCAGGACCTTGGCCTTTACACCGGCGTCAATAAAAGCTGGGGCTTCAGTCATTTGCTCTTTAGCCAGTTTAGCCAAACGCTGGGGCTGGTAGAAGGAGACCGGGACAGCGCCACCGGCCGGTTTATAAAACCTATCAATATAAACGGAACAGCTGCTGAAGCAATAGCAGGCGGTGATGATTTTACCTCCAGCAGCCCTTCCATTCCGCGCCAGCACATAGCGCATATGAAGCTGGCCACCGATAACAGTTTTAAGCTGGGGCAGGATCGGTTAACGCTTACCCTGGGCTACCAGCGCAACCAACGGCAGGAGTTTGGCAATGTGCTAAACCCAGATGAAAAAAGCCTGTATTTTGATCTGCGCACTTTTAATTACAATTTGCAATATCATTTTGCAGAAAAACGCAACTGGCGCACAACGCTTGGCATTAATGGCATGTCGCAAACCAATCAGAACAAGGGCGTGGAAGTGCTGATACCCGCTTACCATCTCTTTGATATCGGTGGCTTTCTCTACACGCAGAAACGTATCAATGCTTTTACTTTCAGCGGGGGGCTCCGTTTTGACAACCGTTCTGTAAACTCAAAAGAATTAACAGAAGCTGGCATTACCAAGTTTTCTCCTTTCACCCGTAATTTTTCTAACCTGTCTGCGAGTATTGGTGGCAGTTATGAAGCCAGCAAGCAGGTGACCTTAAAATTAAATCTTGCCAGGGGTTTCCGCGCGCCCAGTATTCCTGAGCTGGCCAGCAACGGCGCACATGAGGGTACCAACAGGTTTGAGTATGGTGAACAGCAACTGCAATCTGAAACCAGTTACCAGGCAGATGCGGGCATTGATGTGGCTACAGAACATATTTCATTTACCGCCAGTATATTTTACAATGCCATCAACCATTTCATTTATTACCGCAAACTCACTGCCGCTGCCGGTGGTGATTCTTTGATTACAGACGGGCAACAGACTTTTTACGCTTTCCGTTTTAACCAGAACAATGCCCGGTTGTACGGTGCAGAGTTTAACCTGGATATACACCCGCATCCGCTGGACTGGCTGCATGTGGAGAATACCTTTTCATGGGTGCGCGGCACACTGAGCGAGGCACAGGACGGAAGTAACAACTTGCCCTTTATACCGGCTGCGCGGTTGATCAATGAAGTAAAAGTAGAGCTGCGTAAAAACGGTCAATCGCTGCGCAACCTTTATCTTAAAGCAGAGCTGGATAATACGTTTGCACAACATCATCCTTTCTACGGCTACAATACAGAAACGGCTACGCCTGCCTATTCATTACTGAACATGGGTGTGGGCGGTGATATTGCCCGCAACGGCAAAACCTTGTGTAGCCTATTCTTTACGGCAGCCAACATTACAGATGTAGCGTACCAGAATCATTTAAGCAGGTTGAAGTATGCAGCTGAAAACCTTGTTACCGGCAGAACCGGTGTATACAATATGGGCCGCAATTTTGTGGTGAAACTGAACGTGCCACTCTCGTTTGAAAAAACCAAATAGTTGCTGCCGTACATACTAGCGCAGTCAATTATTCGTTTAAGCAATACTTACTAACCCCATTGCATAAGAAGGCCCCTGGTACCACCGGGGGTTTTTCATTTGCGGGCAGGCTTAGTATCTTTAGCTGCCTGTAGTGAATGCATTCAGCTGTACAGCAGGTACCAACGTTATGGAAATATCTATCAATACCCCTGCGCTTTTGTTTCCGGCCATCAGCCTGTTGATGCTGGCCTATACCAACCGCTTCCTGGCGCTGGCATCACTCATCCGTAACCTGCATGCAAAGTATAAAGATCATAGTAACAAAGAAGGGGTTATAAGACAGATCAGGAACCTGCGCTTGCGCCTGCGTTTGATCAGGCTGATGCAATTCTTTGGTATCCTCAGCCTGATCTTATGCGTGGGCAGTATGTTTTTTGTGTACGAGCAATTGCCCTTCTGGGCAAAGTCATTTTTTGCGCTCAGCCTGGTAGCCATGCTGATTTCCCTGCTGCTTTCACTGTCAGAAATTCAGATCAGCACCAAGGCGCTTGAAATAGAATTGAGCGATATGGAAGAGCTGGACGATTCAAACGCCATTATAGATTACCTGAAAAACAGGTTCGATAAAGAAGACTGATAGCATCATCCCGTCTCTATGTTTAGTGGCAACAGCAGCCCTTTCACCCTCTTCTCATTAGGCAACATGCAGGCTTTTGCGTTCACCAATTTGTTGCCGCCACATGGCGTAGTAAAGGCCTTTTTCATCCAGCAGGCTGGCATGTGTGCCGGTTTCAATAACAAGGCCTTTCTCCAGCACATAGATGCGGTCTGCATGCATAATGGTAGACAGGCGATGTGCAATCAATACGGTTATCTGGTTTTGCTGAGAAGAAACGTCTTTTATGGTATCCGTAATTTCTTCTTCGGTTAATGAATCCAGCGCCGAGGTAGCCTCATCAAAAATCAGCAGTTTGGGTTTGCGCAACAATGCGCGCGCAATGGACAAGCGTTGTTTTTCTCCGCCGGAGAGTTTTAGTCCGCCTTCACCAATCATGGTATCCAATCCTTTTTCTGCCCTGGCCAGTAAACCGGTGCAGGAAGCTTTGTTCAGCACATCGGTGAGATCTGCGTCTGTGGCAGACGGGTTTACAAACATGAGGTTTTCTTTGATTGTGCCCGCAAAAAGCTGCGTATCCTGTGTAACAAAACCAATCTGGTTGCGCAGGTCTTCAAAGCTGATGGCATTTTCATCCATGCCGTTGTATAAGATCTTTCCTTCCAGCGGGCGGTACAACCCTACCAGTAATTTCATGAGGGTGGATTTGCCTGATCCGGAGGGTCCAACAAAGGCAATGGTTTCTCCGGTCTTCACATCAAAGCTGATGTTCTCTATGGCGCGGTGAGAGGCCGACTGGTGTTTGAACGCAACATTGCTAAAGCTCAACTCACGGATGGCGCCCAGGTGCAAAGGTGTGGCCGGGTATTGTTCCGGCGTTTTTTGCATCAGGTTATGAAAGTTATTGAGCGATGCTTCTGCTTCGCGGTAAGACAAAATGATATTGCCAATTTCCTGCAACGGGCCAAAGATGAAGAAGGAATAAAAAGTAAGCGTGATCACCTCACCGGAGGTCAGTTTGCCTTTAAATACCAGCGAGAGTAAGGTAAACATGATCACCTGCCGGAGGAAATTTACAAAGGTGCCCTGTATAAAACTGAGTGTTCGGATGCTTTTCACCTTTCTCAGCTCAAGACCGAGAATTTTATAGGTATTGTTGTTGAGCCTGCTGATCTCCTGTTGTGTAAGGCCGAGGCTTTTTACCAGTTCTATATTGCGCAATGATTCTGTGGTGGAGCCCGCCAGCGCGGTGGTCTCTTTTACAATGTTCTTTTGTATTATTTTGATTTTTTTGCTCAGCAGGCTGGTAAGCAGGGCCAACGCAAGCATGCCACCAATATAAATGGGCATGATAGACCAATGCAGGCCAAAGGAATACACAGAGACAAATACAATACCCACAATAATTCCAAACACCACGCTGATAAAAGAGATGATGAACTTCTCCGTGTCTGAACGCACTTTGGTAAGAATGGAAAGTGTTTCACCGCTTCGCT
>DATJGC010000466.1:0-7035 GCA_035495345.1 Chitinophagaceae bacterium
TATATCCGTTTACTTTTTTTCTTCTCATGGCTATAATGGCTGCGTTTACAAAACGTTCAGCCTGCTCAGGTGATTGAG
Organism: Chitinophagaceae bacterium; assembly: GCA_035495345.1. GTDB lineage: Bacteria > Bacteroidota > Bacteroidia > Chitinophagales > Chitinophagaceae > JACMLD01. The sequence goes on from DATJGC010000466.1 coordinate 79, forward strand.
CGTATAGCACTTTGATAACTAGCTTAGCCCGAAACTTATCCAGCGAAATAGACATCTGCCTGAGGTTTTACATTACCAACAAAACTACGCCCGGTCTATTAGCGCGGGGTTAGAGGAAGGTTAGAACATGATTAGAAACAATTGTACATAAAATATACCTGCACCAACATTGCCTCCCGCACATTTTTTGGACTGCTTTGTGTACGCTGTTATCCAGGTAATAAAACCATTGTTTACTGTTACAGACAAATTGCTTTTATACCAGACAATACAATTTGGAATCTTATAAAATACTTTACCATGGAACAACAAAGCATGTTCTCCGCCGCATATAAAAGACTGGCGATAATGTTATTTATCTCATTTTTAATAATGTATGCTGCTATGTACCTGAATGTTTTTGCGGTTGACCATATCTATCTAAGCATGACCAGGCTATACATGACGCTCTTAATGGTTTGTCCAATGGCCATTGTGATGGTGGTAATGATGAAATCCATGTACAAAAACAGCGGACTAAACCGGTTGATTGTCACCATCTCAATGTTGGTATTCGTGCTGGCTTTTCTAGGATTAAGGAAGCAGACTTTTATTGCAGACAGCCAGTACATGCGTGGAATGATCTCACATCACTCATCTGCCATTCTTACCAGTTCTAACGCCAATATAATAGACCCTCGGGTGAGGAAACTGGCAGATGGCATCATTGCAAGCCAACAAAAAGAGATTGAAGAAATGAAACAGTTACTCGATTCAATTGACAACCGCGCAAAATGATAAAATCATTGTCATCAGCAAGGCCTGGGTACAAATCTTTCAACGGCTTTACCCATCACGCAAACTGGCCTTCTTCCTGGCTTGCATATTCTTCTTCCGGTGGTGGCAGCATCTTCAGCACTGATTCATGCAATGAAATTACGGATGATGCAGAATAGAGGCCGATGTAGCCACCGGAATAGGTGTAATCCATCAGTGTTAGCTTCACCTCATTGTCAATAGAAAACTCCATATAATGACCGTAACGGATGATTTGAAAGCGAATCTCCTTGTTCTGGTTAGGCTTAAAAAAACCATTTTGAATATCCTTAAAAACAAAGTTCTGGCGGGTATTAAGTGGGTTGAAACCCCAGGATCTTACCTGCACAAAACCGTCTGATGCGTTAATAGAAAAATAGTAGCCATTGCCTTCATCATCCATATCACAAACCAATCCCAGTTTACCCATTCCCTCTACGGTGATACGGCCTTCCCATATAAAGTCGGCAGTGGGCCTTTCAAAACAAAATACTTCATAACCGCTTCTGGCGCCCACCACTAACCTACCCTCTTTAACAGATGAGCTTGCAGTAGGATTAGCAAACAATTGCTTTAGCGGCACTGTAAAATCTCCCTGAATTGTTTTAGTCACCATAGATGACCACCGGTAATAGCTTTTGAGCACTAACCTGCCTTCTGCATCCGTGCCCAGTTGCTTTGGAGGTGGAAGCACCCGCAACGCATCAATTTTACCATAAGCGTAGAAGAAATTATATACCAGCAAATGCTCGCCATCCTGCACAACACGCGCAGCATAATTTCCCTGGGGAAGCAGCACATCTGCATGGAAGGAATGGTATTCACCAAAAAAATCAGGGGCGAACCAGTACCTTACCTTGATGTCTTCTCTTATGGAGCCAATCAGATAAAACCTGCCATTCAATTGAAATACGCAGGGACATTCTATATCGTCGTACACCAGTGGGTTCAGCAAAGGGGGCATTAACTCCACAATATCGTTGGTGATCTTCACCAAACCCACGCAACCCCGGCGAGACACAGGTCCCTGCAGCACCCTTGAGGCAACAAGTAAATAAACTTCTCCCTGGTATTCAAACCTGTAGGGGTCGCGGAAACTGAGCCAGGTTCTGGGATTGGTATCAGACGTTTCATAATAGATTCCTTTAGGGCCAATGGGATAAATATTTCTCTGATTCTTATTCCAGTTGATAAGATCAGTTGATTCTGCCAGCCCCACCCTTGAAATAACACCCCTATCCTTTCTTTTCAGGCCCGTATAATACATTTCAAACTTAGATCCTACCTCACATACATGCATGGTCCACAACATATCATCATCCCATTCTCCAGGATTTCCAACAAAAATGGCATTGTTGGTTCTCTTCCATGATATGCCATCTTTGGAAACGGCATGCGCTATGTAGTCATGATTAGGAATAATCAAATGAAACAAATGATAGACACCATTGTTAATAATTACCGTAATATCGCCTATTTCCCAATCGCTGAAACCGGAACCTGAGTACATACTTTAATAAATGTTTAATAACTGAAGAGCGCTATATAGAAAGAAACTTTCAGTATCAATTTTCTAATTTTACAAATTTCCACTAAAAAAATTAAATGATGCGCGAATATTACATTCAATTATTCAGTCCGCATGGACTTATCAGGTTTGATGAGCCCGAAGTTGGCAGGGACAAGGATACTGGTGGACAAGTAAAATATGTTTTGGAGCTGCTGCATTCTTTGTCTCAGCATCCGCAAGTACGCAAGGTAGATCTCTTTACCCGCAGAATAGTAGACAAGCGCGTGGCTGCTTCTTACGCTGAAGAAATTGAGACAGTGAACGAGAAAGCCCGTATTGTAAGAATGGTATGTGGTGGCAATACTTACCGGGCAAAAGAATCTTTGTGGCAATACCTGGATGAATTTGTTGACAATACGATCAGGTTTATTGAGAAAGAAAATGACTTCCCTGATGTGGTGCATGGCCATTACGCCGATGGCAATTACCTGGCCGGGCAGCTGAGCGAGATTTACAGTATTCCTTTCTTAGCCACCGGCCATTCTTTGGGCAAGAACAAAATGAACATCTTATTACAGGAAGGAATGACGCCCGATAAAATTGAAGAGGCATTTAATATGGAGCGGCGGATCAGTGTAGAAGAAGATATCCTGCTCAATGCAGACATGGTAATAGTTAGCACCAACTACATTATTGAAAGCCAATACGCTTTGTACAAAAACGCATCACATGGGCGGTTCAAAGTGATACCTCCAGGTATAAACAATGAAATATTTTATCCATTTTACAGGTTAGACATGCCGTCTTTCAAGATGACTATTGAACAGGAACAGGCATTCTACAGGATAAATTCTGATATTGATCGTTTCTTATTTAATCCGGCCAAGCCACTGATACTATCGATCGGCCGGGCAGACAAGAGAAAAAACTTTGAAACAATTATACAGGCGTATGGGCAGGATAAGGAATTGCAGGCCATGGCCAACCTTGCCATTTTTGCCGGCGTGCGAAAAGACATCAGCCTGATGCCTCCCGATGAAAAAGACCTGCTTACCAATCTGCTATTGCTAATGGATAAATACGATCTCTATGGCAAAATGGCGATACCGAAAAAAAATGACCCTAAAATTGAAGTGCCGGAAATTTATCGTATAGCTGCCCGTAAGAAAGGGGTATTTATTAATGCAACGCCGGGTGAAAATTTTGGGTTAACGGTAGTGGAAGCAGCCGCTTGTGGTTTACCTGTGATTGCCTCCCCCACCGGCGGGCCCAAAGAAATTTTGGAGCAATGCGAAAATGGGTTGCTGGTAGATGTGGAAAACCCGGTAGCCATTGCGCATGCTTTAAAAAAAGTAATTGCAGATCCTTTGCTTTGGGAAAAGTATTCTAACAATGGCATTGTTGCCAGCAATAAACTCTATTCCTGGTCTTCGTTTGCAATTGAATATATAAATACCATTAACCAGCTCTTTGAGCAACAAAGTAAAAATGCTGCAAGGTTTAGCGGCAAAACGGCCTATGGAAAAAAACTCACCAAAGCATCGGCATTTATAATATGCGATTTAGACGGCACACTGGTAGATGGTAAAAATGTTGAGGGCTTGCAGGAGTTCACGGAATGGATAGAGCAAAACAGGCACCAGTTGGTATTCGGTATTGCCAGTGGCAGAAACAAAGCCCTCACCCAGGAGGCCTTTGCCAATTACCATTTGCCAAAGCCAGACGTTCTTATCTGCTCTGCGGGCTCAGAGATCTACTATACGGAAAAATGCATCCCGGATCACGGTTGGGAGAAACATATAAATTATCAATGGAAAAGAGATGAACTTCAAAAAGTACTTAGCAGTTTTCCGGGCATCCGTGCGCAGGAGGCCGCCGCGCAATGGCCGTTTAAATTAAGCTATTACGTAAACGATAGTTTCGACAACGATCAAATGGCCAATTTATACAAGCTGCTGGACGATAAAAAACTGACGGCTAAAGTACTGCTGACAGAAAACAAATACCTTGACCTGCTGCCCGTGCGCGCCAGCAAAGGACAGGCAGTGCGTTATTTAAGCCATAAATGGAAGGTGTCGTTAGAAAACTTTATCACGGCAGGAAATAGTGGAAACGACAAAGACATGCTTACCGGCAAAACAAAAGCCATTGTTGTGGCTAATTACAGTGCAGAACTGGATGAGCTGCGTAATAACAAGTCTGTTTATTTTGCAGAAAGCAGTTTGTCTGTAGGCGTGCTGGAATGAATTCTTCACTATCAAAATGTAAAAAGCAGGTAATACTTAGCACAACATCAGTTCCTGAACTTTGCTTACGGGCTTGTTAGGCAAGGGGGCCATTGTGGCAATAATCACCAAAGTTGCAATTAAATAGCCTGGTTAATTAATTTCTAACTCGGTTTTAATGGCGTTCTAATATGATGCGCCGAGATTGCGGAAAACATTTTACCGGTGGATTTCGCCCCGGAGGGGCATGGTATTGACCATCATAGGGTACGTTTACTTGCCGATGGGCTGAAAGAGGTGGTTTGCTTAATTTAATCAATTAAGGCTTGCCATTGAATACGATCGGTAGCCAAAGTAAACTAGAACGGCCGCATTGCAATGTCAGCAACAAATTCCGGGAAGTACAACTATTTGCTCAGCAACACTTATTAGAACCTGACTACACTTATGACCTTTATTATTCACACTAAAGGATTTGATCTCGATAATCAGCTACATGATTTTATTGAAGCTTCCTTAAGCACGCTCTTGCGTCTGCCAATTGCAATTGCCGAGGCGATCATTACCCTGGGGGAATCTTCAACGGAAGGACAGCCGAGAAAATATTGCCGTATAAAGCTAACGGCCAGAGAACGAACCTATAATTCCGTTCAATATGCAAATGCTTACGAAGAAGCTGTATTAAGAGTGATTAAGCAGCTGGATGCAATTTTACAGAAGATGTAGCAAGGCTGCAGGTTCCGGCGCATTCCCATTAAACGTAATAATAAACGATTAGCCAATGCACATACTATGGGACAATGCGTTTTTTCTCGTATTCACGGGTTTTATTGTAGGTACTGTGGGTACTTTGATAGGTGCAGGCGGAGGATTTATAATAGTTCCATTTCTCATTATAATACACCCGGCATTACCTACAGAGATACTGACAGCAATTTCTATTGCCGTTGTAGCATGTAATGCCATTTCTGGTTCGGTTGCGTACGCACGTTCAAAAACGATTGATTACAGGGCAGGGCGCTGGTTTGCCGCCTTTACCATTCCTGGTTCTATTGCTGGTGTATACAGCACCGCCTACATTCCCAAAATAGTTTTTCATGTTGTTTTTGGTCTATTGGTGATAGGCCTGGCGGCTTTATTGTTCTTTCAAAAAAAAGCCATAGCCTCTTCTGACAGCAGCCCTTTATTGCCGGAGAGTCGCAAAAATACGCATACTTTAATGGACGCAACAGGAACGGTTTTTACGTATGAATATCGTCCTTACCTGGGTGCATTCATAAGCCTGATAGTGGGTTATCTTTCTCCGATCCTGGGTATTGGTGGCGGAATTATTCATGTGCCAGCGTTGGTAAAATGGCTGGGCTTCCCTATAAGAATAGCAACCGCAACATCTCATTTTATTTTGGCCGTTATGGCTACTGTAAGTGTCATTGTGCATGTTGTCAATGGTAACTATAATGGTCCCCATATTATGTACTGGGTGGTAACCCTAAGTACCGGGGTGGTGGCTGGCGCGCAGCTGGGTGCATTTTTATCTCACCGGGTACAAGGACAATGGCTTATCCGCATCTTATCGGTTTGCCTGCTATTGGTTGGTTTGCGCGTACTGCTATCGGGAGTGTAATCACTGTTCCTGTTACAAATGCGCGCATCTGTTGAAGTAAAAGCCTAAAAAGGTGCGCCGGGCTAAAAAGGTGAAACGCTTACTTAAACAGATGAGACGCCAACTTTTTATCATGACCATAAATATCACTTATGAAATGAATAATGCCATTTTCATCTGCCCAACTGGTGAAATAAGTAATGAATACCGGGCAGGGTTTTGTCAAGGTAATCCATTGTTCTTTATTACTGTCTTGAAGGGGATCAAAGGCTTGAGGAGTGAGTCCGTTACTGGTAGTTAACAATAGCCTTGCCAGCGCAAACGGGCGGCGCAGCCGGATGCAACCATGGCTAAAGGAGCGTTTGTTGTTACCAAACAATTCCTTTGATGGCGTATCGTGCAGGTAGATATTATACCTGTTTGGGAAGAGAAATTTGATCCGTCCTAACGCGTTATTATCACCGGGTCGCTGCCTGATAATTGGATAGCCGCCACTGCTGCCGATGATTTCCATACTATGACGCCTCAGGTAGCTGGCGTTTTTTTTCATCGCCGGAAGGATTTCATTCTTTATGATGGACGATGGTATATTCCAATAAGGGTTGAAAACGATATATTTCAAAGTGTCAGAGAATATGATTGTCTTGTGAGCGGTTTTCCCTACAATCACCTTCATGCTTAAAACGGTCTTGTTTGCATCAATCACGCGCAATTGGTAAGATGGAATATTCACCTGAATAAAAAAAACCGGTAGTTCAGGCATCCATTTCATTCTTTCCAGGTTCACAATTATCTGTTTAATCCTTTCTTCGACCCCCACATTC
>DATJGC010000467.1:0-4339 GCA_035495345.1 Chitinophagaceae bacterium
GCATAGGTAGTTTCCAGTTCGGCAATATCGCCCAGTCGCTCACCATATTCAGGATTGATGACCAATACCCCGGGCGGATCCTGCGGTACTTCGGTAGCTGCAAAATCGCAGACCCTGAAATCTATCAATTTGGCTACCCCGGCCGCAACGGCGTTTTTACGCGCATTTTCAATAGCCGTAGCGTTATAATCAGTGGCAATAATCTTTGGGGCGGCGGCATCGTTTATCTGCAGTTCCAGCAGGGCGTCTTCCTGGCGGTACACTTCTTCATCATAACCTTTGAGGTACATAAACGCATAGCTGTTTCTGAAGAGCCCGGGTTTGCGGTTGGTGGCTATAAGCGCGGCTTCTATGGCCAGGGTGCCTGAGCCGCACATAGGGTTTACAAAGGGCTGCTTCCGGTTCCAGCGCGTGGCATAAATAACTGCCGATGCCAATGCTTCCAGCATGGGTGCCTGCCCGGGTATTTTGCGGTAGCCATGCCTTGCCAGCGAGGCGCCAGAACTGTCTACAAAGAATTCAGCCTCATCTCCTTTCCAGAACAAATGGATAACGGCACCTGTAAGCGCGGCCCCGGTAGAGGGTCTTGCCCCGCGTTTATTACGCAGTCGGTCTGCAATGGCATCTTTTACCCGCAGGTTAGCATACATGCTGTTATTGATGCTTTCATTCTGCACATTGCTGGTAACGGAAAAGTAGCCGCCTTCGGGCAAAATATCTTCCCAGGCATAGTCTACCAGTTGCCGGTACACATCATCTGCATTGGCGGCTGTAAATGAACCCAGGCTGTACAAAACCTGGCTGGCGCAGCGCAATTGGCAATTTAAGCGGATGCAATCATTCATGGTACCGCGCAAATGCAAACCCGTTATAAATGTATCTGTGATGCTGAACCCCAGGGCCAGGGTTTCCTGCTCAAGCCAGGGGGTGATGCGTTTGTGACAGGTAATGGTGATATTGCCCGTCTCGGTAAACAAGTTCATAGTCATTAAAGATAAAGGCTTACAGCAGATACCACAAAAAAAGCGTGGATACCGGCAAATAGTATTGTCCGCCAACGCCAGCTATTGTAATTTCAGTCATTAAATGAAAATATATTATGGCACTTACAAAAATTGATGAATACGAGGTAATGTATTCCGGTAATAAATTTCCTCCCCGCATCTGGCTTAAAAACAGCGGCAAATTTATTGGTCAGCTGGTATTTGAACCAGATGGTTCGGTATTGCCCGCTGATGCGCTTATTAACGGCCAGGCAAATATTTTTTACCACCTGCAGCAATATGCGCATTGCATAGACCTGCTAAGGAATGAGCAGCCAATGTATTTATTGTTTACCGCAGGCTCAGCAGAAAATGGCATCAAAACAACGGCAGAAACCGTGGGCGACGGTGAATAATCGATTCCCTCCAAAAACAACAATGGCTCACCGGAAGCATAAGCCTGCGGCGAGCCATTGTTACTGAAAAATCAGTCTTTTATTAATAAGGTAAATAATCGATGTTGATTACATACGTCCGTGCTTGAACATTGCAAAAGGTTTGCAGGTAAATACCAGGCCGGCATAAATCTGGCTCAGGTAATCTTCCGGTGCATTGGCCAGTGTCTGGTACTGGCTGGTTCTCCACGCATGATCATTAAAGCTGCGTACGTACATGGCCTGCAGACCAATGGAGCACTGGTACTTTACTGACTTTGCAGCAATACCAAGACCAAGACGATAGTTTAAAAATCCGTTGGTAAGGTCAAGCGACTTAATATTATTCTGCAGGGTGGGAGAGTTCACTACGTCGTTAAAATTGATACCGCTGTTGTCGCGGAAAAATCTTGCCTGGTAACGCTGGTAACCAATACCCACCAATGGATACAAAGCCACACGCTCATCTTTTATAAAATCATAGCCAAAGTCGATAGCTGCACCGAGGTAACGGAGATTGGTACTTCTCTTATCACGATGACCACTAAGGCTGCTACCAGCGGAAAGGTTTACCTGATTTACAAATTGTTTCTTATCGCTGAACATACCCAGTTGAATAACACCTGTTGCCTTTGGTAGTTCTTTATACTGCGGAAAGCCGGCAATGCGACTATCCAATCCATGGAATCTTTGGAAGCTTACACCAATGGCGCGAGACATGTCTGGAAACTTATCCGTCTTGTTGTTATCCTGCCCAAATGAAGTTAGTGCTGCCCCGATGCACAAAGTCAAAAATAGAAAGCGCGTTTTCATGTCTGTGGTTTTAATTTTTACTATTTACAATTAAACTGAAAGAATGTTTCAGCGATAAAGCAAGTGATTGATTTTATTGAAAAATAATTACGGTTACAATATTGAGGTGGGTGCTGGAAAACAGGAATCATCGGGAAGACCAATACTGCAGTTCTGCATTTTTGAGCCGATGGTACAACACACATACTTTCCCTGTTCATGTTTGACAGCAGGGTTTAAAATATCATGCCAGACTACATTGTTCAGGCACTAAGGGCTAATTGCACCTGAATTCATCACAGATGGCTAATAAATACGAGGGGATATGGCAACAAGGTTTATCAACTGAGCATTATTTTCAACGCCCAGGCCGCACCGAGTAGTTGCAATAACTATGACGGATGAATCCACGGCCCGCGATAGGGCCTCTGGAGCAGCCTGGTAGCTTCAGGATCTCCAATAATCACTTTGTTTACCGGGTCATACCTGAGTGGTCTGCCCAATTGCATAGAGAGGTTGGCAATAATGCAGCTGGCGGTAGAAATATGCGCGTCTTCAATAGGTGCTACTGGTTTGGTTCCATTGTCTATGGCCTCCAAAAAATTGATCATGTGCTGCCTGGTGGCGGGTGCCGCATGAATTTCTATATCCGGTTCTGTTACATCCACCGGGTATTTATCTCTTTCATACAATGCATCTTTATGAACGGGCGAGGCTGTTTTGCCTTCGGGGATGAAATCATATTTATAGGGGTCACCGCAAAGCGTTCCTTTTTCTCCATAAATTTTAAATGCCCAGGGATACTGCGGGTCTGCGGCAGTTCCCCAGGTGCGGTGCTGCCAGATGCAATTCAGCCCGTCGTACTCAAAAAGCGCGGATTGCGTGTCTGAAATATTGCTTTTGCCGGGGTTGGGCATATAAATACCACCGGTAGAGCTGATGCGTTTTGGCCAGCCAAGCTGCAGCATCCATCTAACGGTATCTAACATATGAATACACATATCGCCCATGATGCCATTGCCATATTCCATGTAAGCGCGCCAGCGCCGGTGGGGTATGCCATCAAATGGCAACAGCGGGGCGGGGCCTGTCCACATTTCATAATCGAAGGTTGGGGGCACCGGTTGCAATGGCAGTATTGAATTGTTGCGCATGTGGTAATAGCAACAAAGCTCTACATGAGAGATTTTGCCCAGCAGGCCTGCATCAACAATATTATTCTTGGCGTCTATTAAATGGGGTGTGCTGCGTCTTTGCGTACCTACCTGCACTACTTTGTTGTACTGGCGTGCTGCGGCCAGCATGGCTTCACCCTCCAGCACATCTGTACTAATGGGTTTTTGCAGGTACACATGGGCACCGGCTTTCAGGGCGGCAATGGTTTGAAGGGCATGCCAGTGATCGGGTGTGCCAATGAGCACAATATCCGGCTTTTGTTCATTGAGCATGTTTCGGTAATCTCCATACAGGGGTGCTCGTTTTTGCCCCGGCAAACGCTGGCTCACCATATCCGCTGCACGGTTAAGCTGCTGCTTATCCGCATCGCAAAGCGCCACCACCTCAATGGGGGCTACCTGTATCAGGCGGAATAAATCGCTTTTACCGTACCAACCGGTACCAATCAGCGCTACGCGGCGCGTAACGGGTGGCGGTGTGTAACCCATGCCATTGGCACGCAATGCAGCCAGCGCTAATGCTGCTGAACTTCCTTTAATAAAATGGCGGCGGTTGATGCGTTGGTATGACATAGCAATATCGTTTGTGTTGGCAGGTAAAGCTGAAGATGATGGTTAAAGATAGGAAGTAAAGCCTTCATTTATTTGCATCTGCTGCAGAATTTGAGCCAGGCGCTTACTCTATTTCAATATCATATTTTGCGAGGAGCCCTGGCAGGCCCGCAAAGGAAAAACGTGTTTTCTTCAGCAGGTTCTTTTCCGGGTCCAGCACATAATTAATCGCCTTGCGAAAATCTGTTTTCTCCAGTTTGGTCAGCATAAAGACGGCATTGCGCAAATCACAGCCGTTAAACACTGCAGCGCTGAGATCTGTTTCAGTAAAATCCGTTTCCCGCATTTGGCAATTGGTAAAGATCGCCTTCTTCATTTTTTTTTGAAAAAAGGAAGCATAATC
>DATJGC010000468.1:0-14464 GCA_035495345.1 Chitinophagaceae bacterium
CGGAACAATATCATCCAGTATCCAGAAGCTGCGGCCATGTGTGCCTACTACTATATCATTGTCCTTTATTACCAGGTCGCGGATAGACGTAGCGGGCATGTTTAAGCGGAGGGGCTGCCAATCTCCGCCATCATTGAAAGAGACATACACCGCAGTTTCTGTACCCGCAAACAATAGCCCGGGGCAACGCGGATCTTCACGCACGGTGTTAACAGGCGCTGCGGGCAACCCGTTTACAATCTTCTGCCAGCTTTTACCGCCATCGTGCGTTTTATAAATGTAAGGGGCCATATCATCCAACCTAATATTGTTTACAGCGGCGTAAGCGGTAAGATCGTCAGTATGTCCTGCGTCTATCATTGATACCTTGTTCCAGGAACCTATTGCCGGCGGTGTACAATTCTGCCAGTGCCTGCCGCCGTCTGTGGTACGTTGTATCAGGCCATCATCTGTGCCAATCCAGATACTGTTTACATTTTTGTGCGAGGGTGCAACGGTATAGATAACGCCGCGCTGCGGCATGTTTTGCAACTGGCCGGTATTATAGATGCCCACACTGGCAGGCACCTCCCAATGACTGCGGGTAAGATCAGGACTGATAACAGACCAGGATTTGCCACCCGTGCTGGTTTTAAACAGCACATTGCCGGCAAAGAAAAGCGTTTGTTCATCAACGGGAGAAAAGATCACCGGCGCCGTACGGAGGAAACGATAGTTGCCGCCGCGCCGTACCGCTTGCGGAGCAATGTTTTGCACCTGCCCGGTGCGTTTATCATACCGCGTGATCTTACCACCATAAATAATATTTGGATCCTTGGGGTCTGCGGCTATATAGCCATATTCTTCCACGCCCACGGGATGCCATTCACGGAAAGTAATCTGCCCATCATTGCCACGGCTGACAATGCCAACGGAACCACTCTCCTGTTGTCCGCCATACACGTTATAAGGAAAAGCATTGTCTGTACTTACATGGTAAAACTGCGCGGTTGGCTGGTTATACCAGGAGCTCCAGGTGGCACCCGCGTTTACGGATACCTGTGCGCCCTGGTCGCTGCAAAGCAAGATAATGCCCGGGTATTGCGGGTTAAACCACAGGCGATGATAATCGTCTCCGCCCGGTGCACCGCGGAAGGCGCTCCAGGTTTTTCCTGCATCGGCAGAGCGCCAGGTTACCACGTTGGCAATATAAACGATGTTTTCATTTGCGGGGTCTACTTTGCATTCTGCAAAATCGCTGCCCCTGTCCCACAGTCGCTGATCAATGTTTTCCTGTGTCCATGATTCGCCGCCGTCAACAGAAGTATATACACCACCGCCCTTTGCGGCATCTACACAGGCATACATGCGGCGTGAATTTGATGGGGCCATGCAAAACCCTATTCTGCCAAGGCCGTCAGCAGCGGTGGGTAAGCCCCTGGTTATTTTCGTCCAGGTACTGCCACCATCGGTGCTTTTAAACAAGCCGCTCTCAGGGCCCTGCCACGCACCATTCTCCCAGGGGCCCTGCCTGCCCGCCCATAGATCTGCAAAAACAATATTTGAATTGTTGGGGTCAATGCTTACCTGTATGGCACCGGTATTTTCATCCTTGTATAAAACACGTTCCCAGTTTTTGCCGCCATCTGTTGTGCGGTACACGCCACGTTCGGTATTTGGTCCATAAGGATGCCCCAGCGCGGCCACAAAGACGCGGTTTTCATTGCGCGGATCAATGGCCAGTCCGCCAATCTGCTGCGCGTTGGATAAACCGGTATTGATCCAATGCTGGCCTCCATCGGTAGATTTATAGATTCCATTGCCCACGGTGAGATCGGGACGCTGCAGGCCTTCGCCGCTGCCTACGTAAATAACATCGGGGTTAGAAGGTGCTACAGCAATATCTCCAATAGAACCGGTGGATTGTTCATCAAACAATGGCAACCAGGTTCTGCCGTAATCCGTGGTTTTCCAAACGCCGCCGTTATTGACGCCAATATAAAATACATTGGGTTGTTGCGGAACGCCGGTGCCGCCTACCGTTCTGCCGCCACGGTGCGGGCCAATCATTCGCCAGCGCAACATATTGTAAGCACTCACCGGAATGGTTGTCTGCGCTGCGGCAGACAGTACCGTTAGTGCCATCCATCCACCAAGAAGGTATCGCAGCCGGGTGCGTAGCGGAAGGGCGTTAAACATAGCAGTTTGTTTTACTGAAAATACTGTAGTATCACTGAACAACCGGATTAATATGAAATTAATTTGCACTATTTATTCAGCAGCCACTGAACTTAATCAATATAGTCTTAATTTTCGAACACGTCTACCTTCATCCTTTGCCTGCCTTATCTGTTAACAGGCGAATTGCCATCAGTAACTTACATCCACCAACCACTGCTTATGACCTTTCAGCGACTGTTTATCTTTTTTGTACTTCTTCTCAGCATGTACGTACTTCCTGCGCAACAGGATAAACCCAATACTGCATTGCCAGATTCATTATTAAAAGGCATGAGCTGGCGAAACATTGGTCCCAACCGCGGGGGGCGTTCGCTTGCTATTGCAGGTTCTGCCAACCGAAAATCAGAATATTATTTTGGCGCCGTTGGTGGCGGTCTTTGGAAAACAATAAACGGGGGTGCTACCTGGAAGCCGGTTACAGATGGACAAATAAGAAGCTCATCGGTGGGCGCGGTAGCGGTGGCCGCATCCAACCCGGATGTGGTATACATAGGGATGGGCGAAACGGAATTCCGTGGCAATATTATGCAGGGCGATGGTGTATACAAATCTGTAGATGCCGGCAAAACCTGGAAACATATGGGACTGGCCAATACGCAATCCATTGCACGCATACGCATCGATCCACGCAACGCGGATATTGCTTATGTAGCGGCCCTTGGTCATGCCTTTGGACCGAATGAAGAACGCGGCGTCTTTAAAACCACCGACGGTGGTGCTACCTGGAAAAAAATATTGTACAAGGGCGAACGTGCCGGCGCTGAAGATCTGGTGATTGACCCGGTAAACCCAGACATCATTTATGCAACTATCTGGGAAGTATACCGCACACCGTACAAAATGTGGGGAGGCGGTGGTGCCTCCGGCCTTTTTAAGTCTACTGATGGCGGCGCCAGCTGGACGGAGCTCACGCATCTTCCCGGCATGCCGGAAGGCACCGTGGGTAAAATTGGCGTAGCGGTATCACCGGTAGATCATTCGCGTGTGTGGGCCATTGTAGAAGCAGCCGATGGCGGCCTTTACCGATCTGAAGACGGCGGTGCGCATTGGAAACTGGTCAACAGTGATCGCAAGATCAGGCAACGTGCTTTTTATTACTCACGCATTGTGGCCGATCCGCAAAACAAAGAAGCGGTATATGCGCTCAATGTAAATTTTTATAAGTCCACTGATGGTGGTGTGCATTTTAATAAGTCGATTAAACTACCGCACGGTGATAACCATGATTTGTGGATAGACCCCACAGACTCGCTCAGGATGGCAGAAGCCAATGATGGCGGCGGTACTATCTCAGTAAACGGCGGCGAAGCCTGGACAGACGAAGACTTTCCTACCGCACAGCTCTACCATATCACCGTTACCAATGATTTTCCTTACCATGTAGCAGGTGCACAGCAAGACAACAGCACCATTGCATTGCCCAGTGAAGACTGGCGGCATAGGACCATTAACAGCAACAGCACCAAGCCAGGGATGGGTTATGCCTATGATGTGGGCGGCGGAGAAAGCGGCTACATTGCACAGGATCCAAAAGACCCAGCTATCTTTTATGCCGGCAGCCAGGGTGCACTGCTTACAAGAATCAATAGAAACACCGGCCAGCAAAGAGATGTGCAGGTATACCCGCGCTTCTTTTCAGGAGAGGAGGCGAGGGTACTGCCGGAAAGATGGCAATGGACCTATCCCATTGTGTTTTCGCCGGTTGACCATCAACGTTTGTATACCTGCTCTCAACATGTATGGATGACCACGGATGAAGGCCAGACCTGGAAGCGCATCAGCCCGGATTTAACCTACGCTGATACATCAACGTTAGGTACCAGTGGCGGCGTTATCACAAGAGACATGAACGGCCCGGAAATTTATGCTACCGTTTTTGCGCTGGCGCCCTCCTATTTTGATGCTAATACCCTCTGGGCCGGCAGTGACGATGGACTGGTGCATCTCACCCAAAACAATGGCGGCAGCTGGCAGAATATTACACCGCCCGATATGCAAAAAAATACCAGGGTAAGTATCATTGAAGCTTCGCACTTTGCTGCCGGCAAGGCCTATGTAGCGGCGAAGCGTTACCAGATGGACGACCGCATGCCCTATATCTGGAAGACGGCCGACTTTGGCAAGACCTGGACAAAAATTGTAAGCGGGCTGCCGGACGGCGACTATGTACACTGCATTCGTGAAGATATCACCCGCGCGGGCTTACTGTATGCGGGCACGGAGCATGGCGTATTTGTATCTTATGATGATGGTGCCCACTGGCAAAGCCTGCGGCTCAACCTGCCCGATGTACAGGTAGCTGACCTTGCAGTAACAGAAAAAGATATTGTTATTGGTACGCACGGCAGATCTATTTATATACTGGATGATGTATCGCCGGTAAGAGAGTATCAGCAAAGCCTGGCGGATACGGCTGCACACCTGTTTACCCCCTACTACGCGGTGAGAAATGTACAGGACGCAGTTTTTCAATACTACCTCGCGCGCGAAACACCTCTACTAAGCATCGATATCATTGACCCTGCCGGCAAACTGGTGCAAAGTTTTAAAGGTGCAGCAGCGCCGCCGAAAGACAGCATTGTGGCAGAAGATGAAGACGACCGGAAGCCCCCTGCACCGGGTATCAAGGCCGGTATGAATATTTTTACCTGGAACCTCCGCTATCCGCCGGCTACTTCTTTTAAGGGTATGATATTGTGGGGCGCCAGCAAATACAATGGTCCGCTGGCACCGCCGGGCATCTACCAGGTAAGGCTAAACGCCGGTGGAAAAACCATTGTAAAATCATTTGAGATAAAACTCGACCCGCGTTTACAGGGCGTAAGTATTCCAGACGTTAATGAGCAATTTGCACTGGTCAGCAAAATCAGGGATGAAGTAAGCCTGGCCAATGAAGCAGTGATTAAAATACGGGGCATTAAAGCCGCACTTACCGCGCAGAAGAATGCAGCCAACCACGCAGATTTTATAAGAGAACTGAGCCTGCTGGAAGAAAAACTTTACCAGGTGCGCAACCAAAGTTCACAGGATCCGCTTAATTTTCCGATAAAAGTAAACAACCGGTTGGCGGCACTTGCCAGGAGTATAGAAACAGGTGATAATAAACCTACCGCCGCATCTTATAAAGTGTTTGATGAGCTATCAACAGAATTACACCAATACCTTGCAGCATTGGAAAGCCTGTTGCAGCAAAATAAAAAGCTGGTACAAAAAGTAAAGCCGCTTACCAACCTGCAACCGAACTAAACAGCTACAAAAGATTTACGATTATAAAATGGTGCTCCGCTGAAAAAACTGTCGATTATATTATTCCTGCTGACCATGCTGTACGCTCAACTTGGTTACTATATCACTGCTCGTGTAGAACAGTGGCTATGGCAGGAAGCCATGCAGCAGAAAGCAATGGCGCATTTACCAGACAGCTGCCTGGTAGCTATTCCGCTGTCAGGCAATGAGCAGGCTATTCAGTGGGAGGAAGAAGGACGGGAATTTTCTTTGCATGGCAAACGATATGACGTGGTAAGAAGCCGGCTCGTAAATAATGTTACTACCTATTTTTGTTTTGACGATGAGAAGGAAGCGGAACTGCTCAGCAGTATGAACAGGATCACAAAAGACAGCCACCCCCCTGCCGGCCACCAGCCGATACCCGCGTTAAAGTTATTGTACAATGATATTGATATTGAAAAACCGGCATACACACCGTTACCCGCCTTACGCGTAACTGTTTCAGCTTTTGTTGAAGCAGCCCTTCCAGAACCATTTTTTACCATCAGCGTTCCCCCTCCCCGACTAATGCCACTTGCATAATCTTATGACAAGGCTGCCCATCTCGCGCGCAGCCTGCAGTGTTCTATTTCACTTTATAGCTTAAATTTTGCAACGCATGAAGAATGCCCGGATGCTGCTATGCTGTGTATTCATGTACATAAGCTCGGTAGCACAAAAAGAAATTCGAATAAAAATAGTAGACGGCGCCAGCAAACTACCACTGGCCGGTGCCAGCATAATACTTGAAGGCAGTACCAGCGGCAACACAGACAAAGACGGAAATTTTGTTATGCCATGTGCCAAAGGCGCTACGCTTTCCGTATCGTTTGTGGGTTACCAGACGGCCAGCGTCAACTTACAAAATTGCGCCGACCTGCAGGTATTTCTCACGCCCTTACAAAAACAGTTGGCCGAAGTTGAAATTACCGCTACTTCCAATGCCAATAAATCTTTACTGTACCAGCCCTCTTCAATTACAAAATTAACCCGGCAGGAACTGCAGAGAAGTACCGGCCTTTTTCTTGATGATGCTATCAATGGCAATGTCCCGGGTGTTACTATGCAACGGCGCGGCGTATCTTCCGGCCAGCAATTTAATATACGCGGCTATGGCAATGGGTCCAGGGGTACCCGCGGCATTAGCAGCAATTTTGACGGACAGGGTTATAAAGTCTATCTCAATGGCATACCGGTAACCGATGCAGAAGGTATCAGCACCATGGATGATCTTGACTTTGGTTCTATCGGCAATGTAGAGATTACCAAGGGCCCCGCCGGCACCCTGTATGGTTTGGCCATTGCAGGTGCGGTAAACCTGCACACCACGCAGCCGCCCGCAGGTAAAACATCCATTGGGCAGGATCTACTGGTGGGCAACTATGGATTGCGGAGGTATACCACGCGTTTTCAAACAGCAGGAGAGCATGCTTCCTTGTTGCTGAATTACGGTCGCCAGTTATCAGATGGATTTACCATCCACAATGCTTCCAAAAAACAGTTCGTCAATGCGGCGGCGTCTTTTTTGTTGAACGAGAAACAATCCATGACTGCCTACTTCGGATACAGCAATAGTTATGATGAGCGAAGCGGCGAACTTACCGTGGCACAATACAATGCCTATGATTATACGGGCAATATTGAATACATCAAACGCAATGGGCACAGTGCTGTCTATAGTGCCAGGGCAGGTGTTGGACATACGTATGCCTTCAATAAGAATATCAGCAACAATACTACCATCTTTGCCAGCAGTGCCAGCAGCAATGCCAGTTCCGCCGCGGGTTGGACGGATAAGCTGGCCCTCAACTTTGGCCTTCGCTCTACATTCGATACAAAATACCGCGTGGGGAAGAATAGCACGCTCAGTGGTATTACCGGCGTTGAAACACAAAGACAAAACGCGCAAACCGTGGGCTATGGCATGGTAAAAAACCCGCAAGACACAAATGCGGTGTGGACCTACGGCAATCCGTTGTACTGGATCGTTGGCCCCTCCACGTCAAATGTATACAGCACCACCGCCACTACTTCGGTATTTACAGAATGGACAATCACCCTGCCGCATGAGTTGTCTATCACTGCCGGCATCGGCTTTAGCAATATGGTGATTGGGCTGGACGATCGCTTTTATGTGGCCACCACGCCCAACCGCACCAGGCGTTATGATACCAGCTATCGTTTTATGGCCTCTCCGCATATTGCTATCAACAAAGTATTCAGCAAGCAGGTTTCTGTATACGCAGCTTACAGCAAAGGATACAAGGCACCTGTAAGCAGTTATTTTTATATTCCCTATTCTACGGTAAACACCGTGCAATCAGGCATTGTCAACAGCGCGTTAAAGCCTGAAGCAGGCAACCAGTTTGAACTGGGCAGCAAGGGTGAGCTATTGGGCGGCCAACTCAGCTACCAGCTGGCATTGTTTCATGCAGTCTTTTCAAATAAGATGACTACTGTAGCCGTGCCGTATAATACTACTACTACTTTATTTAGTTATGTGGTAAATGGCGGAAGACAGGTTGACGATGGGTTGGAGGCGTTACTTAAATACAATCTTTATTCATCTGCTACCGGTTTTGTAAAGAACATTGCACCCTTTGCCAACCTAACCTATTCAGATTTCAGGTACAGGCAATACAGTTTTCAGACCATTGGCAAAACAGTAACAACACCAGTGAAAGATTCTGCTTTAACCACAGATTACAGCGGACAAAAAGTGGCCGGTGTGGCAAGGTGGGTAGCCAACCTGGGGGTGGATATCATTAGCAATAAAGGTCTATACGCTAATTTTACTTATTTCTATAAAGACCCCATGCCCATTACTTCCGACGGCTTACTGCAAACCAGCAGCTATAGCCTGCTGAATGCAAAGCTGGGCTACCAGGGAAATCTCTCGAAACACCTGCAGCTGGAAGTCTATGCCGGCGTTAATAATATGGCCAACACCCGCTATCCCATTGCCGTCTTTATTAATCAATTGCCCGATGCGTACCTTGCTGGTCCGCCAAAGGCCAATTACTTTGGAGGCCTTAACCTTAGCTATCAATTTTAATGTAACCGCTACTGCAAGTACAGGTAGCACAATTACGCTGCATAAATGAAAAAATGGATCCTGTTCTTTTGTAATGCCATATTACTGCTGGCAGGCTGTGGCAGGTTTGGCAACAATGATACGCACAACGGTAAAAACCAGCGCATCGTCTGCCTTTCCAAACAACTCACTGAAATGATGTTTGCCCTGGGCAAGGGCAGCAGTCTGGTAGCGGTAGATCTTAGCAGCACTTACCCGGATAGTGCAAAGTTGCTGAAAACTGTGGGCTATCATCGCGCGCTGAGTGCAGAAAGCATTATTGCCATGGCGCCAGACCTGGTGATACACAGCAATGATATTGGGCCGGAGAATGTATTGCCCCAAATCACCAGGGCCGGTTTGCAGGTGCATGCATTTGGCGGTGCTAACACAATTGACAGTGCACGCCTGCTGCTGGCGGCATTGGGAGCATACTTCCAGGTGCAGGATAAGGCAGCCGCTGTAATACAGGAAATGGATAAGGGCCTGGCCCGCGCGGCAGATTCTTTGAAGGCGATGCACCTGCAAGATTCCGTTAAGGTAATGATCATTCACTTTGGCCTTCGCAACAATAATTATTTTGTCATGAGCGGCAGAAACGGTGCCGGAGATCAAATGATACGGCTGGCCGGCGCGCGTCCTGCATTGTATGATGGCAAGGCCGCCCGTGAAATGAGCGCAGAAGCAGTGGCGGTGGCCAACCCGGATATTATCATTGCAACAGATTATGGTTTTGATAAAATGGGCAGCATGGATAAATTCATAGCAACAGTGCCCGGTGTGGCCCTTACCAATGCCGGCAAGAACAAACGCATTGTACGTTTTGAAGAACATGACCTGGTGTATTTCGGGCCGCGCTCTGGCAGCAATATTATTACCTTACAAAAGCTGCTTTATCCCGGGCAACATGCTGCGCAATAAGTCTTACTTCTTTGGCCTCTTAGCATTCCTGCTGTTCATAGTAATGATAGCGGCCATTGCTTTTGGTGCCGTGCCCGTAACACCGCGCCAGATGCTCAGCGCTTTTGCGCATTTCTTTAAGGGCGAAGAACCCGCCAGTATTTATGAAGCGGTTTTCTTACAACTGCGTCTTCCGCGCGTGTTACTTTGTGCCATTACAGGGGCCATCCTGGCGGTCAGCGGTGTGCTCATGCAGGGGCTATTCCGCAATCCTATTGTGGAGCCCGGCCTGGTGGGCACCAGCGCCGGTGCAGCACTTGGCGCCTCCATTGTATTTGTATGGGCATCAGCATTCAACAGCACTGTAAAAGCTGTACTCGGTCCATTGCTCATGCCGCTAATGGCCTTCCTGGGTGCCTGGGCGGCCACCTACCTGGTGTATGTACTATCGGGCAGGGGTAAGCGCATTTCTGTACTCTCTTTATTGCTAACCGGTATAGCGGTAAATGCCATCTGTCTCAGCGGCACGGGTTTTCTCAGTTATATTGCGCGTGACCCGCAGGCGAGAAGCATTACTTTCTGGAACCTGGGCAGTTTTTCGGGTGCTTCCTGGTGGCAGGTAGCAACGCTGGGCGTATTGGCCGCTGTTGCTTTTTTAATAGCCGGCAGGTATGCCAAACAATTAAATGCGCTTTTATTGGGCGAAGATGAGGCCGCCTACCTGGGCGTTGACCCCCGCAGGTTAAGAAAAAGAGTACTGCTGCTCAATACCGCCATGGTATCTGTGGCCACGGCCTTTACGGGTGTTATCAGTTTTGTAGGACTGGTGGTACCACATGTATTAAGACTGCTGATAGGAAGTGATAATAAGAGGTTATTGCCTGCGGCGATGCTTTCAGGCGCCCTCTTGCTAACCCTCGCCGATGCCTGTGCAAGATGGCTGCTGGCACCGGCAGAACTTCCGGTAGGCATTATCACCTCCGTGCTGGGTGCGCCGGTGTTCATTGTATTGCTCAAAAAATTCAATGTATTGCAGGAGAAAGGAGGCGGTCATGATTAAACTGGAAGACATTCATTACAGCGTAGGTAAAAAGCGCATACTCGGCAACGTTAGTGCCTATTGGCAGCCCGGCCAGTTAACGGTTTTGCTGGGGCCTAACGGATCCGGCAAATCTAGCCTGCTGAAAATTGCCAGCGGTCTCCTTCGCACCTATACCGGTACGGTGGTTTATGACGGCGTAGATCTGCTGTCGTTATCGCCCTCCGCACTGGCCGGCAGGCGGGCTGTTATGACACAGCAAGCCGCCTTGTCGTTCCCTTTGCTGGTAGAAGAAGTGGTCATGATGGGTCGCTATCCGCACTTCACCCTTCAGCCCGGCAAAAAAGACATCGCCAGCTGTGCTGCGGTGGCAGATATGCTGGGCCTCCAGCCGCTCTTGCAAAGAAATTACCTTACCCTTAGCGGCGGAGAACAACAACGCGTACAATTTGCAAGGGTACTGGCACAGGTATGGGATAAACCCGCAGAAGAACATCGATGCCTTTTTTTGGATGAGCCTACCTCCAGCCTCGATATACGTTACCAGCATGCCTTCCTGCAGATAGCAAAGAAGATGACGCAACAGGGTTTTACCGTGGTGGCCGTGCTGCATGATATTAACCTGGCATTGCAGTATGCAGACAATGTACTGCTGTTAAAAGAAGGCAATGTGGTAAGGCAGGGCCCTCCCGCTCAAACAATTGATGCTGCTGTATTAAAGGAAGTATTCGGTATTGAAGCGGCGTTAATACATTATGATGATGAACGCATGCCCATGGTAGTGTACAAGGCTTAACCATCTTCCCTGCCGCCAATAGCAAATGACATTTCATTTGCAAAGCCGCCTGGCCGGTATGCTGCAATAAATTGTATCTTCCGGTTTGTCAGCAAAACCAACAAGCATGAGAAATTTCCTGGTAATTGTAACTCTTCTTTTTATTTCCCTCTCCCTATCAGCACAAAAGAAAAAACCATTGCGCGCAACGCCTGCCACAGCAGATGCAACGGCAGAATTGCCTTTTTGGCTCACGGATTCACTAACGCCGTTGAAATGGCGGAATATCGGTCCGTTCAGGGGAGGCCGCTCTGTCACCTCCTGTGGTGTACTGAACAACCCGCAGGTGTACTATATGGGCACCACGGGTGGTGGTGTCTGGAAAACAGAAAATGCCGGCTTAACATGGTTTAATATATCTGATGGTTATTTTAAAACAGGTTCCGTAGGTGCCGTGGCCGTAGCCGATAGTGATCCAAACATTGTAGTGGTAGGCATGGGAGAACATGCCCCGCGCGGTGTTATGAGTTCGTATGGTGATGGTGTGTATAAATCTACTGATGCCGGAAAAACCTGGAAGAAAATGGGGCTGGATCTTACACGCCAGATTGCCGCCATCCGCATTCACCCACAGAACCCAGATATTATATATGTAGCAGCCCAGGGAGCTATGCACGGTGCCACAGCAGACCGCGGCGTTTACCAATCCACCGATGGTGGCTTAACCTGGAAGAAGCTGTTATACATAGATGAAAATACCGGTTGTGTAGACCTGAGCATGGATAGAACCAACCCGCGCATACTCTATGCAGCCATGTGGGATTATCGTCGCCTCCCCTGGCAGATGCGCAGTGGTGGAAAAGGAAGCGGGTTATACAAATCAACAGACGGCGGGCAAACATGGAATAAACTGGAGAAGGGTTTGCCAAAAGAAATGGGCAAAATGGGTATCTCCGTATCTGGTGCCAATCCTGATAAAGTATATGCGCTTATTGAGAGTGATACTGAAAAAGAACAGGGCGGTCTTTTTGTATCTGATGATGCCGGCCGCAACTGGCACCGCGTAAGCAAAGACCATCGCCTGGTACAACGCGCATGGTATTATATTGAAGTCTTTGCAGACCCGCAGAATGAGAATACTGTTTACGTCTTAAACTCCCCGGGCTTAAAATCAATTGATGGTGGAAAAAGCTGGACCAACCTCAGCGGTACACATGGCGATTATCACCAGCTCTGGATAAACCCCAACAATAACAGGAACATGATCATCTCTAACGATGGTGGCGCCGCCATCACTTTCAACGGAGGCGATGCATGGAGCACGCAGAACAACCAGCCCACGGCACAGTTCTACAGGGTAAATGCAGACAATCTTTTTCCGTTCAATGTATATGGCGGTCAGCAAGACAATACTTCGGTCATGATCAGCAGTAGAAACACTTCCGGCTACAGCATCGGTGAAAAGAACTGGTTTTATTCTGCCGGGGGCGAAAGTGCGTTTCTTGCGTTTAACCCCGATGATCCAAAGTATGTAATGGGTGGCAGTTACCAGGGCACCATTGAAGTTGTAGATCGTCGCAGTGCAGAAGGCAAACCCGTAATGGTGGCGCCGATACAATACCAATCATTGCAGCCAAAGGATATGAAGTACAGGTTTAACTGGAACGCGCCAATTGTTTGCTCAAAGTATACACCCAATACTTTTTACCATGCCGGCAATTGCGTTTTTAAAACCGAAGACCTGGGTAAAAGCTGGCAGGTTATCTCCGGAGATCTTACACGCCATGATACGGCCCATATGGGCATCAGCGGTGCACCGTATACCAATGAAGGCGCAGGCGGTGAAAATTATTGCACCATTGCATACCTGGCTGAATCGCCGCTGGAAAAAGATGTACTGTACACGGGAAGCGATGACGGCGTGGTTAGTCTTACAAAAGATGGCGGTAAAACATGGACCAATGTAACACCTGCAGGACTGGAAGAATGCCTGATCAACTGCATTGAAATTTCTCCGCATGATAAAGCCACGGCTTATATTGCTACCACAAGGTATAAATTCAACGACTTTACACCCGCCATTTACAAGACCACCAATTATGGCAGCAGCTGGACGCGCATCAATACCGGCATACCTTACGGTGCATACACACGCACCGTGCGTGAAGATGATGTAAGAAAAAATCTTTTGTACGCAGGTACAGAGACCGGGTTGTATATTTCTTATGATGGCGGTGCCCACTGGCGGCAATTGCAAATGAACCTGCCGGTAACTCCTATTACTGATCTGAAACTTCACCAGGGCAGCTTGCTGGCGGCCACCATGGGCCGTGCTTTCTGGATACTGGATGATGTAAATGTGCTCAGGCAATATGAGGCGGTTAACGGCAAGAATAACTTCAGGCTGTATACACCACATGATGCATACAGGGTATCGGGCGGTAGTGCGCTAGACAGAACACCTGATGAAGATGAGAACGATGTGCGTGCCGCCGTAACAGCAGGCACCAACCCTTCCACCGGTATTGTTGTTTATTACCAGCTGCCCAAACAACCAGATAGTGCAAGCACGGTTACCATGACCATCACCGATGAGCAAAACAGGCTGGTAAGAACTTTTTCCAGCAAAGAAGATAAAAAATTTGTTGCCTTCCCCGGCGGCCCGCCAGCCGATCCTCTGCTGCCAAAAAGAGGCGGACTCAACCGGTTTGTGTGGGACATGCGCTACCCTACCCTCCCCGGTGTTCCGACTGTTTTCATTGAAGGCGCCTACGAAGGAAGAAAAGCAGCGCCCGGCAAATACCGTTTGCACCTGCAATACGGCAACGACAGTGCTACCGTACCAGCAACCATTTTAGCGGATCCGCGCATCAATGCAACGGAGGCCGATTACCAGGAACAGCAACAATGGGCGGCCCGTATAGAAGCCGGTATAAAAGACATACATGAGTCTGTATTGCGCATCCGCAAAATCAGGAAGCAGGTAGATGAGGTGGTAGACCTCGTAGATTCTGTACGAATGAAAGAAGTGGCAGACAATGGAAAAAAACTTTCTGCCAAATTATTACAATGGGAAGAAGAACTGGTGCAAAACAAAGCACAAAGCAATGATGATATCATCAACTTCATTAACAAGATAAGCGCTGATTATATTTTTGTAAAAGGAGAAATGGATGTGAACACGCCCTAT
>DATJGC010000469.1:0-7087 GCA_035495345.1 Chitinophagaceae bacterium
TTTATCATGGCATATTCACCGCTGATATTATACGCACTAACGGGCACCTGCACGGCATTTTTTACTTCACGAATGATATCAAGATAGGAGAGGGCGGGCTTTACCATTACAATATCAGCGCCTTCTTCCACATCTGCCAGAGTTTCTTTGATGGCTTCCAGGCGGTTGGCATAATTCATCTGGTAAGTTTTCTTATCACCAAAACCCGGCGCACTGTCTAGCGCATCCCTGAAGGGCCCGTAGAAGCAGGAAGCATACTTAGCGCTGTAGGCCATGATGCCGGTTTTTACAAAGTTGTTTTGTTCAAATGCCTGCCTGATGGCGCCAATGCGCCCGTCCATCATATCACTGGGTGCAACAAAGTCTGCCCCTGCTACGGCATGGCTAAGGCTCATTTTTACCAGGGCTTCCACCGTTTCATCATTTACTATTTCGCCGTCTTTCACAATACCATCATGCCCATAAATAGAATATGGGTCAAGCGCAACATCCGTCATTACTACCATTTCGGGCAGGGCTGCTTTTATAGCTTGTATGCTTCTTTGCATCAGGCCGTCTTTGTTCCAGGCTTCGCGGCCCGTATTATCTTTTGTATCGTCTTTTGCTTTCACAAAAAGCAACACGCATTTGATACCCATGCTCCATAATTCTTTTACTTCTTTTACGGTAATATCAAGGCTGTTGCGGTAGTACCCGGGCATGGAGGGTATTGCTGTTTTTACATCAGTTCCCTCGTCTATAAACAGCGGCGCAATAAAATCATTGGCACTGAGTGATGTCTCTGCTACCAGGCTCCTGAGCGCAGGGTTGGCCCTCAATATGCGATGTCTTTTCTGCAGTATCATAGATTATGTATAAACTGAAACTTGTAATCATTGTGCTTGCCATCCGGCATTTATCAGGCCCAGTCTCTGGGTGCCAGACAAACCTGTAAGAGTTTATCTTCTTCACTGCCGGGCAGCGGATGGTAATCATATTCAAAGCGTACCGTGGGTGGCAGGCTCATTAAGATACTTTCTGTTCTGCCGTTTGTTTTGAGTCCAAAGAGGGTTCCACGATCGTGCAATAAATTAAATTCAACATAACGGCCCCGCCTGATCTCCTGCCAGTGTTTCTGGCGCGCTTCATAGGCCATGTTTTTTCTTCTTTCAACAATAGGAAGATAGCCCTGTAAAAAAGCATTGCCATTGGCCTGCTGAAAATTGAATAAGCGCAGCGCATCTTCGTCATTTGCCGGCCGCAGGTGATCATAAAATACGCCGCCAATGCCCCTGGTTTCATTGTTACGGTGGGTGTTTACAAAGTAGCCATCGCACCTTTTTTTATAGGTTGGGTACAGCTCACTGCCAAAAGGTTCCATGGCGTTTTTAATGGTGCTGTGAAAATGGACTGCATCTTCTTCAAAAAGATAATAGGGTGTAAGATCGGTGCCACCGCCAAACCAGCTATCCGTAATTTGTCCTGCTGCATTGTATAGTTCAAAGTAACGCCAGTTGGCATGTACCGTAGGCACATATGGATTTAACGGGTGTATTACCAGTGAGAGGCCGGCGGCAAACCATTGTGCGGCATCGGCTACCTGCAGTTGCTGCTGCATTTTATCATTCACGGCACCATATACCACCGAAGTATTTACGCCACCTTTTTCCCAAATAGTACCGTTGCTGATGACCCTGGTTTTTCCGCCACCGCCTTCTTCACGCGTCCATTGGTCCTCAAAAAAAACGGCTTTGCCGTCGGCCGTTTCCAGCGCCTGGCAGATGCGGTCCTGCAACTGGTGCACATATGCTACCCAATGTTGGCGGAGGCTTTTGTTCTCTACGTTTTTCTGTGTGGCGGTATTCATATGCGGCTGCATGGTATCAATGAAATGCGGGTTTGCGCTTGTATTCTTTTACGGTGTCTACAAATGCTTTTGCATGGTCAACGGGCACATTGGGCAAAATACCATGGCCCAGGTTGGCAATATAACTGCCATGCGCAAACGCATCCAGCATGGCGGTCACTTCTTTTCTAATCACCGGTATGGGTGATAGTAGTTTGGCCGGGTCAAAATTACCCTGTAAACAAATATCGTCTCCCGCCAGTTTACGCGCCATGGGGGCGGTAATGCACCAGTCGATGCCCAATCCCTGTGCACCGGTAGCGGCCATTCTGTCCAGCGAATGCCATGCGCCTTTTGCAAAAATAATGACGGGGGCTTCATCGCGCAGCGCGGCTACTATTTGGCGGATGTATTGCATGGATATGTTTTCAAAATCTTCCGGGCCCAGCAAGCCGCCCCAGCTATCAAACAGCTGCACGGTATCTGCACCAGCGGCAATTTGTCCTTTCAGGTAAGCAATGGTGGTATCGGTTATCATCTGCAGCAGTTGGTGTGCAAGCGCAGGCTGTGTGTAACAAAATGCTTTTGCTTCATCAAATGTTTTGGAACCCTTGCCCTGTACCATATAACAAAGCAGGGTCCAGGGGGCACCGGCAAAACCAATCAATGGTACACGCCCGTTCAGTTCTTGTTTGATGAGTTTGATAGCCTCAAAAACGTAATTCAGTGTCTCGTTTACATCGGGCACGCGTACGCGCTGAAGATCGGCGGCTGTCTGTATGGGTTGCGGTAGTACCGGGCCACGACTTTCAATTAACTGCACTTCCAACCCCATGGCTTGTGGCACCACCAGTATATCTGAAAATAAAATGGCAGCGTCTACGCCAATGATGTCTACCGGCTGCAAGGTAATTTCGCAGGCCAGGGCAGGGGTTTGGCAACGCTCAAAGAAACCGTATTTCTCGCGCAGCACCATGTATTGCGGAAGGTAACGACCGGCCTGTCTCATCATCCATACCGGTACCCTTTCGGTTTGTTCTCCACGCAGCGTTCTTAACAGAAGGTCATTTTTCAGTGTTGTCATAATAAGTTTATACTGCCGCGCCTGCGGGCAGGTTTTGTAATTTATCGCTCGTTGTGCACAAAGTAATTGATGGCTTTTTCTACCAGCGCTTCCTTACCGGGCCTGTTGGCGGTGATAATAGTATTGCTGCTGTGTTTCTTTATGGCATTGGCCGTGGTTTGCCCTATCGCAAAAAAAGTGGTGTTGGCTGCTGGTTTGTTTACGGAAAAAAAACTTTCTACCGCGGAAGGACTATAGAACAAAACGCCATGATAGTTTTTGTCTACCACCTGCGGGGTTGCAATGGTATGGTAAACGGTTATCTCGGTTACTTCAATACCCTGTTGCTGCAGAATGGCCGGTAGCTCGTCTCGCCGCTGATCGCCACAGAAAAAAACTACTTCTTCATTGTCTGCATCCAGGGCTATTACTTCTGCCAATGCCGCTGCATCGCTGGCAGTACCGGCAATGGAATTTTCGCCAAAATATTTTGTTACCAGTTCACGGGTAGTCTTGCCCATGCAGTATATGCGCCAGTCTGGCTGCTCATCCTGAAGGTAAGCGGCCACGGCTTCCACGGCATTCATACTGGTAAATACAACGGTTGCGTACTGCTGTAGTACAGATTCAACTTCCTGCTGCAGTGCCGTATTTTGAATGGGTTCTGTTTCTATAAATGATCGTTGCTGTACACGTATGCCATTGGCCGCTGCGTTGTTTATTACGGCAGGGGCCAGTGGCCGGGTAGATAATATGGTAATATTATTTTGTAACATGTTGCACGCGGGCTGTCAGTTGCCTTCCGCCTTTTTCAAGAATGGCTTTTGCCGCTGTTACACCGGTAGTAGCTGCGTCTGCCAATGCCACGCTGTGTGCTGTATCGATGATCTCGGTGCCGTCTGGCAGTACAATATTGCCCTGAAAATGGAGCTGGTCATGCGCAATGGTAGCCAGTGCGCTGATAGGGGTAGAGCAACCGCCCATGAGTGTTTGCAGAAACTCCCGTTCCACTTTTACGCAAAGGGCGGTGGCAGCATGATTAAAAGGCTGGCAGGCGTTGAGGCAGGTAGTATCTGCTTCACGACAAACCACCATGATGGCACCCTGTGCAGGTGCGGGCAGCATCCAGTCGAGCTCTACTGCATTGGCCGGGCGCAAATTGATACGCTCAAGGCCGGCGGCAGCAAAAATGGCCCCGTTCCATGGATGATCCTGTAATTTTTGCAGCCGGGTATTTACATTGCCCCGGAGGTTTTCTATGCGGTGCTGCGGGTAGCGGTGGAGCCATTGTGCCTGGCGGCGAATACTGCTGGTAGCTATCACTGCTTCTCCCTTAACATTGTCTAGAAAGCCAGGGTCTCCCTTGTACACCAACAGATCTTTATAAGAAGCTCTTTCCAGCACAGCGGCCTGTACAATGCCGGCGGGCAATTG
Organism: Chitinophagaceae bacterium; assembly: GCA_035495345.1. Classification (GTDB taxonomy): domain Bacteria; phylum Bacteroidota; class Bacteroidia; order Chitinophagales; family Chitinophagaceae; genus JACMLD01. Next base: position 4,323 of record DATJGC010000469.1, read on the forward strand.
CACCGGTACATCTTTCATAGAGTGTACGGCAATATCAATTTTGTTTTGGAGCAGTGCAATATCCAGGCTGCGGGTAAAGATGCCCTGCACGCCAATAGCGTAGAGCGGGGTTTGCAGGTCTATATCGCCTTCGCTCTTAATAAAAACCAGTTCACTGTGGTGGTTGTGCGCGGCCAGCAATTGTTGAACGGCCTTGGCCTGCCATACCGCCAGCTGACTTTCCCTGGTGCCGATCCGTATAGTATGCTTCATGAAGTTTAGTTTGTACCTGTAGCCATAAAGTCGTTGATGGCTTCAATGTACTGGCAACCGCGCTGGTTTTGCTGGCGCATTTTTACGGCCATGCTGGTAATAATTTTTTGTATCCGCGCTTCAGGTTTTTCCGTGCTTACATTGATGAGAGGTGTGCTGGCAAAAGCCCCTGTATCCAGCCGGCAGTAATGAATTTGTTCAAGCTTATCCTTTACCGCTTTCAGCACCGGTACATGCCTGCGCATATCATACCATTCTGTAAACTCGGCCGCATGTGCGGCAATAATAGCCTTGGCCTTTGGAATTTCAGCCTTTCTTTTTTGCAGCGTCTTATCTTTTAAACTGGAAAGGTCGTCTACATTTACCAGCGTAATGCCGGGCAGTTGCTGCGCGGCTGCTTCCACGTTATAGGGAATGGAAAGATCGATAATCAGTTTTGCACCATGCCCTTCCAGTTGTGCTGCCAGTATGGTAGGTTCCTGGGCATTGGTAGCCACCAGTATAATGTCTGCGGCGGCCAACTGTTCAGGCAACTGGGCCAGGCTGGCATGCTGCAGCCCCAGCTCTGCTGCCAGGTGCGCGGCTTTTTCAGGCGTACGGTTAATCAGTGTAATATGCTGCGTACCCAGGTAGTCTACAATGTTCTTGCAGGTGTTACGGCCAATTTTACCGGTACCCAGCAACAGTATTTTTTTATCCGAAGGGTTTGAAATTTTCTCTTTTATGTATTGTACAGCGGCAAAAGAAACTGACACCGTACCACCGCTAAGGGCGGTCTGGTTTTTAATAGCCTTGGATGATTGCAGAACGGCGCTCACCATTCTGTCTAGCGTAGCGCCAATAAAACCCTTGGCCCTGGCCAGCTTTACAGACTGCTTTATCTGGCCGATAATTTCATAATCGCCCAATATCTGTGAGTCGAGCCCGGCGGCTACATTAAACAGGTGTTCTACTGCTGCGGGTCCTTTCTTTATGTATGCGAGTTCATTAAAGGTGGTAGCATCTCCGGCAGATTGTGCACAAAGCGCCTGTACCAGCAGTTGAACATTTTCTGTGATGCCGTAGATTTCGGTGCGGTTACAGGTAGACAGAACAAAAACTTCATGAAGGCCAAGGGCGGGGGCGGCATCCAACAGGGCATTGTACTGGTCTGTATTAATAGCAAACCTGCCACGGATAGAAGCGTCTGTTTTTTTATAGTTGATACCGGCAATACAGAAATTAATTATATCACTGTGGTCATTTCCTTTCATGTAAACTGTTTCTGTTTTCAGTACGGCGAAATTAACCTAGCGGCTATCAAAAAACGAAATTCCTTGTCACCAGACTGTCATTTTTTTGGATGAACTGTGTTAAGCGCTTTTCAGTTTATTCCATCAATACCTTTGCGCGTTTACAGGAAGGTTAAGCGCGGAGTAATTACATTTGCACACATTTATTATTATGGCAGCAACGAAAAAGGGCATTTTACTAATGAACCTGGGCTCACCGGATTCAACAGAAGTGAAAGACGTAACACGTTACTTAAACCAGTTTCTGATGGATGAACGTGTGATCGACTACCCCTACCTCTTGCGCGCCCTGCTGGTACGCGGTATCATTGTACCGCTTCGCGCACCCAAATCTGCAGCGGCGTATAAAACCATCTGGACAAAAGACGGTTCACCGCTGGTGGTGCTTACCCGCCAGCTGGAAGAGGCCCTGCAGGCACAGGTAACAGAAAATGTGGCCATTGCCATGCGCTATGGTAACCCCTCTCCGCAAGCAGGCTTTGAAGCATTGCTCCGCCGCGATCCCGCTCTGGAGGAAGTAATACTGGTGCCCCTGTACCCGCATTATGCCATGTCTAGCTATGAAACGGCGGTAGATTATGCCATGGAAATTTACAAGCAACAGCAATACAAGTTTAAGGTGACCACGGTACAGCCATTTTACCAGGAGCCTCATTATATTGATGCCATGGCCGCCAATATGCAGCCCTACCTGCAGCAGGAGTATGATCACCTCCTGTTCAGTTACCACGGTATACCGGAGCGCCATATCAGGAAAAGCGATACCACCGGCCAGCACTGCCTGAAGGTGGCAGACTGTTGCCATGTACCGTCCGCCGCGCATGCCACCTGCTACCGTCACCAGGTATTTACCACCACCCAAAAACTGGTGGAGCAACTGGGCATACCGGCACATAAATACAGTGTCTCTTTTCAATCAAGACTGGGCAAGGGCTGGTTACAACCTTTTACGGATATCAGGCTGGAAGAAATGCCCAAACAGGGCATAAAAAAGTTACTGGTGATTTGTCCGGCCTTTGTGAGTGATTGCCTTGAAACGCTGGAAGAAATTGATGAGCGTGGCAGGGAAAGTTTTCTTGAAGCGGGGGGTGAAAGCTTTACCATGATTCCCTGTCTTAATACCCACCCATTGTGGGTAAAGGCCATTGCCGGATGGATAAAAGATTACGCGGGAGGTAATACAGCACTGATTCACTGATAGTGTTATCATTTTTCTCCCGG
>DATJGC010000470.1:0-9573 GCA_035495345.1 Chitinophagaceae bacterium
ATAGCCTGCCCATTGTGCCAAAGTACCTTAAACAGGGAGATTGTGTGGGCATTACCAGTTGCGCCGGCTATATTACCCTGCAAGACATACAACCCGCGGTGCAGCAATTGCAGCAATGGGGTTTTACCGTAAAGATAGGCAGTACCATTGGCAAGCGAGATTTCACCTTTGGTGGCACCGACGTAGAACGTGCCGCAGATTTTCAGCAACTGCTGGATGATGATTCCATTAAGGCCATTATGTGTGCCCGGGGTGGTTATGGTGCGGTGCGTATTATTGATATGCTTCGTTTTGACCGGTTGCTGCAACATCCCAAATGGATTATTGGCTTTAGTGATATTACCGTGCTGCATGCACATCTTAACCGGAACTATGGCATTGCCTCCCTTCATTCAAAGATGTGCAATAGCTTCCCGGAAGACTGGTCGCGCGCAGAACCCATACAGGTAGAGACCATCCTATCTATTAAAGCGGCCCTGCAGGGTATCAGCATGCAATACAGCGCCCCTGCAAACGATAAAAACCGGCCCGGTAAGGCAGATGGAGTGCTGGTGGGCGGTAACCTGAAAACCCTTGAAACCCTTGCGGGCAGCAGGTCTGACCTTAAGACCGCCGGAAAAATATTATTTGTGGAAGATACGGGTGAGTATCTCTACAGCATCGACAGAATGTTCTGGAACCTGAAAAGAACCGGTAAGCTGTCTCATCTCAGCGGCTTAATCATTGGTGGTTTTAAAATAAAGCCCGATGACGATCCGGATGAGGCCTTCGGAAAAAACCTGTATGATATTGTGCTGGAAAAAGTAAGCGCTTATGCCTACCCGGTATGTTTCGATTTCCCGGTGGGCCACCAGAAAAATAATTTTGCTTTGAAATGTGGCGTCCGTCACCGCCTGGAAGTAAGCGGCACCGGTGCTACGCTTAAAGAACAAACCAATATTAAACCATCGCCAAGAACATGATTATCATTCCGCCCTACTTAAAGAATGGAGATACCATCGGACTTACCTGTCCGGCTGGTTATATGCCCGCAGAAAAAGCGCAGGCCTGTATTCAGCGCCTGCAGCAATGGGGGTATAACGTGATGGTGGGTAAGACCCTCGGCAGTTCCTCGGTCAATTATTTTTCAGGCACCGATGAAGAACGTGCAGACGAGCTGCAGGCAATGCTGGACGATGAAGGCATCCATGCCATACTCTGCGCACGCGGTGGTTACGGGTTGGGCCGTATTATCGACCGCTTACACTTCAAACAATTCAAAAAAAAGCCAAAATGGATCATTGGCTTTAGTGATATAACCGTGCTGCATGCCCATATCAATAGCAATTATGGTATTGCCACATTGCATGCGCCCATGGCCGGTGCCTTTAACGGTGGAGAAGAGGGCAATGAATATGTATTGTCTTTGCAGGCTGCGCTGGAGGGCCGGAAAACGCGTTACCAGGTAGCGGCGCATCCCAGCAACAGAACCGGCGAAGCCGTGGGTGAACTGGTAGGCGGCAACCTTACATTGATCTCGCACCTGATAGGCAGTTCGTCAAGCGTAAAAACGAAGGGCAGGATATTATTCATTGAAGACACGGGTGAACTGCTGTATAAAATTGACAGGATGATGTACCAGTTAAAACGAAGCGGCAAACTGGATAAACTGGCAGCCTTGCTGGTAGGCGGGTTTACCGAGATGACGGATACTGAACGGCCCTTTGGAAAGACGGTCTATGAAATTATAGAAGATATTGTGGCGGAGTACGATTATCCTGTTTGTTATAATTTCCCTGTCAGCCACCAAAAAGAAAACTATGCAGTGAAGGTAGGGGTGGGGCATAAGTTAAAAGTAGGCAAGAATAAGGTTACGCTGGAGGAGTAAAGCATGCCGGCCATCAACAAAGAATAGTCCATTAGTACAGCAGCGGCTGCGTTAAGATATAACTGCAGGGCAGCATTGCCTGGCCGCCATGGCGGTAAAGGATCAGGCGGTCTGCATCCATCAGCCATTCACTGTTATGCTGTGCAGGCAACGCAAGGCCATGAATGCCTCTGCAATACAGTAACAACAGCAAACAGAACAGTAGCAGCAGGCCGGCGGCATAAGCAGGCCGGACAAAGCGATGCGGCGTCATAGTTAATCAATCATTGGAGTGTGTATAATAAGCGGTATTTCCGAGTCATTACTGTCCGATTAATAAATTCTAGTTTTTTTATGAAACGCTTTGTGCGTACGGCTTTGTGACTGGTATGCGGAGAATGGGGCTTACTAAGGCTATCTAGACAACAGCACCTGCAAAAGCCGCCTTCGTTTTACGTGAGCTTTGTACTACCGCTCAACCATGCAATGGCTGAAAAGCTTACTACAGGTCAGTTAAAGCATAAAAGTAAAACACAGCGGCGTTGCGGGTGAGAAGCCCGGCCGGCTTTGAGGCCGATCACTTAAAAGATTACCCGGACAACAGTGATTCCGAGTCATCAATCTGTTTCTTCCAGCGAAAAAATATCTTCCACTTTTTTAGAAAAAAGCCTTGCTATTTTTAAAGCCAGCACGGTGGAAGGCACATACTTATTACTTTCAATGGCGTTGATGGTTTGCCTTGATACCGATATTTTCTCCGCCAGTTCCTGTTGCGTAATATTGAGAACCGCTCTTTCAACGCGAATCGTATTTTTCATGACAAACAATTTATTCTACAGACTTTTTGTTGCTGTTCAATACATAATTGAAGCGAATGATAAAGAGAATGAGCACGGTAAGCATATTGTACATCATTACATCAATATACCCCAGTCCGTGCACCAGCCAGGTGGCCAGTAGCAGCAAAACATAGTTTAGCAGCACGGCCCATTGCAGGGAAGACAGCCGGGTATGAGCAATAAATTCATCCTCGCTCTTCTCGCGCGCAAACGCAATAAATAAAAGCGATACAATAATGCCGGTAAGCGCCAGCTCATCTGTAAGGTTTACTGCCTCATCCAGGTGCAGATGCGGTTCCTTTACAAAGGCTTTACCGATGGGAAGCGTTAAAAACGAAAACTGGAAATCTTTGAACCTTACCAGAATGCCCAGCAGCAAAGAAGGCAGCAATAATACCAGGCCCCATTTTTTGTAACGATTGGGTAAAAGCAGTTTCTGTTCCATATTGTCAAGTTTTATTTACCAAATGTAAAGTAAACATTACAATAAGACAAGTAAACTAGTCTTTTTTGTGATGAGTGGTTATTTTGCCAGTAAAGAGTCGAGTGTTTGGTGGAAGAGGGGATATTCAGACAGGTTATTGTGGCTGCCACCGGCTATGCTGATAAACCGGTCGGTTGATTTTAAGACCGGCAACAATTTACGGGCATTGCTATAAGGTATAATGCCGTCTGCCGTTCCATGAATAATGGTAACGGGTACAATCACTTCCTGCAGGTATTGGTAAGAAGGCAGCTTGTAGCGTATCATATCATTCACCGGGTAGATCGGAAAATAATGAGCCGCCAGGGAAGTCATGGAATAGTAGGGCGTTTCCAAAATAAGTTGCCGGCAGTTTTTGCGGGCCGCCAACCATGCAGCAATACCCGTACCCATGCTCTTACCATACAATACAATACTGTCTTTGCCCATTTTTGCAGCCGCCATCTTGTACAACTGTTCTGCGTAAGCATAGAGCCGGTGCTCGGTAAGCGGTCCGGTACTTTTTCCATAACCGGGGTAATCAATCATCCACACTTCATAGCCATTGCGTGTAAAATCAGGTGCGTAGCGGGCATACCAGGCAATGTTTTTCCGGTTGCCATGGAAATAAAGCACGATGCCTTTGGGCGCAGCCGCTGTGCTGAATTGCACGATGTTAATGTTAGCGCTATCATTAAAGGCGATGTTTACCTCTCGGTGTGGTTCGGTAAACTGGTAGCGCTCTTCGCGCCGCAGGGGAGCAGGATGAAAAAACAGGTAATCCTGCAGGTAATAAATGCCGATGCCCAGCAGGCCGTACACCATCAATATAATTTTTATCCAGAAAAAAATTTTCTTACGCGGCATTGGCAGATGATTTACCAGGTTGGGTGGTTATTAGCCCGGTTAGTATTTGAGAATATCGCGCACAAAATTATGGTACTCCGGGAAGGAGGGCAGGTTATTATGCCCGCCGCCCTCAATACGTATCAGGGTAATTTTATGCGGATTTATTTTTTGGAGTTGTTCACTGTGCTTTATGGGTATCAGCCTGTCGCGCGTACCATGAATAATATAGGTATGGCAGTTCACATGCCGCAGCCATTTATCTGTCCGCAATTTGTACATCAGCAAAAATTTTACGGGCAGGAAGGGAAGAAAGCGCTCTACAACCCGGGTAAAATTATAGAAGGGCGCATCCAGTATCAGGTAACGCGGCTTATTGTCACTGGCAATTTTACTGGCAAAGCCGCTGCCCAGGCTTCTGCCGTAAATTAAGATATGGTGTTCCGGGTATTGTGTTACCAGTTGCTGGTACACAAACTGCATGTCTGCCAGCATGTCTTTTTCATTTCTTTTGCCGGTGCTTTTGCCAAAGCCACGGTAATCTACCAGCACCACATCATAATCATAGCGGTAAAAATCGATGGCGTATTTTGCCCAGCCTTTTATGCTACGGGTATTGCCATGAAAATACAGTATAAGGCCCTTGGGCGCCTGGCGAAAGAAATGCAGGCCATTGATGCGTACACCGGGGGCCACATCAAAAAAAAGTTCTTTAAAAGGGATATCGTACTTAAACTGGAAATCTTGGTGCAGCTTTTCCGGTTTAAAAATAAACCTGTCCTGCAGAAGATACAGCAGCCCAGACAATACCACAATGGCAATGGCGATATAGAATAAGGGGCTATGCAGCGTTTGTATTTTAATGCGCAGTAATAGAAAACATTGTTAAGGGTTGCCTCGGCACAGATGTTATCAGTAACAAAACAACCTACAGCTTACACTTCTTACCCCTGCTGCAACTATACTTCTTCTTCCTGGTTGTAGTAAACGCGTTTCAGTTTAATGCCCTGTACCGGTGCTACAATCAGCGGAAACTTTTCAATGTTTACATTGGATGGGTCAAGGCCAAAACCTCTTTCTTCAGAAAGGCTGAGTTCTTTGAGCCAGAAGTAGAGCTTCATAATTACGCGTTCAAAGAAGGGTAACTCATTGTCCTGGCTGAGGTATTTTTCCATTACGATAAACTGGAAATCGCCCACTACGTTGTTGCGCTCGAGGCTTTCATACCGGCTTGTAATATTTACTTCCTTGTTGTGCACCAGGTCTTCCACCACTTTGCGGAACATGAGGTTAATCTTGGGCTCCATTCTAAAGCCCAGTTTAAATTCTACGCGGATGATGTCGTTAGGTATAATATGTTCAACATTGTATTCACTGGTGTATGGATCATCAACCGTATCTACATGCACAAACCAGTAAATGTCTGAGCGCTTGGGTTTCTTGTTAAGAATGGAGTAAATGATCTTGTGTTCAATTTCCTTGGGGTTATTGGCGCTGGTCATGTACACCAGGTGCGTGGCAAATTTAGGAACGGTTTTATCGTTGCTCAGTTCCTGTATCTGCGGCAGGTAATGTTCTAAGCGCACAAATTCTACGTAACGGTTTTTAATCTTCCTGCTTCGGTACCAGATATACATAATGGCAAAGAGCGCGCCGGCTACAAACAGGGCCACAAAGCCGCCATGCCTGAATTTATCAAGGTTGGCAAAAAGAAAGCTGAATTCTATAGACAGGTAGAGCAGCAGGTAAAGGTATATCCAGGTAGAAGGCACCCTTTTACTGATGAGGTAATTGGCAAATAAGATGGAAGTAGCCAGCATACAAAGCGTAATGGCCAGTCCATAAGCCGCTTCCATATTGGTAGATTCCTTAAAGTAAAGTACCACGCCGGTGCAACCGAAGAAGAGGAGGAAATTGATACCGGGTATATATATCTGGCCGCGTTCTTCGGTAGGAAATACCACCTTCATTTTAGGCCAGAGGCTCAAACGCATGGCCTCACTGATAAGTGTAAACGAACCGCTGATCAGGGCCTGACTGGCAATGATGGCCGCAGCCGTGGCAATAATGATTCCGGGTATAACAAACCATTCAGGCATGATGCCATAAAAGGGGTTGAAGCCTTCGCTGATCATTTTCTCGGTAATGGTTACCCCGTTTTTATTGGCCAGTATCCAGGCACCCTGGCCCAGGTAATTAAGGATAAGGCAGGTTTTTACGAAGATCCACGACACGCGTATATTATCGCGCCCGCAATGCCCCAAATCACTGTACAAGGCTTCTGCACCGGTAGTACAGAGAAAGACAGCGCCCAGTATCCAGAAACCGCTGGGGTAGCGGGTGAGCAAATCAATGGCATAATAGGGGCTTAGCGCCTTAAAAATTGAATAGTCTTCATGCAGGTGAATAAGGCCAAGCACTGCCATCATGGTAAACCAAAGCATCATCAAGGGGCCGAATATCTTGCCGATGGAGGCGGTGCCAAACTGCTGCAAAAAGAAAAGTATGGTAATAATGCCCAGTACAATATAGATGATGGTGCGTGTATGTATTTCGCTCAGTTGCGGAATATTGCGCAAACCTTCTACTGCAGAGGTAACGGAGATGGGTGGGGTAATCATGCCATCTGCCAGCAGGGCGGCGCCGCCAATCATAGCGGGCAGTACCAGCCATTTTTTCTGGCGTCTTACCAGGGCGTACAGAGAAAATATACCACCTTCTCCGCGGTTGTCTGCCTTCAGTGTAAGAATAACGTATTTGAGGGTGGTCTGCAGTGTGAGCGTCCAGATGATACAGGAAAGACTGCCGATGATCAGCGTGTCTGAGATCACTTTTCCCTTCGTAATGGCATTCAATACATACAGCGGGGAGGTTCCAATATCTCCATAAATAATTCCTAACGCTACTATTAATCCTGCCGCACTTACTTTGTTAATATTAAGGTGTTTGCTCACGATAAAGAGAATTAATCAGGGTTCTGGATTAGTGGCAGCGGGTGAGGCTTTACTGCCTTTTTGTGCTTGTAACCGGCGCCTGCTGCTGGTGCTTTCTGTTTGCTTTTTCCTCCGCGGCTGGCGGCGTAGTAATAATTATCAACTGTTCGTTTCATTTTGCCGGTATAACAAATTGCGCCGGGAGCAACCCCGACGCCGGCACAAAGGTATAAGGAAAAAACAATTTGCCGCCTTTTTATGTATTTCGTTTGTTGCCGGCATCGGTTATTTACAAACACCGCGTTAAAATTGCTTTACTGCGTCACCGGTGGCATCTTTCCGGTCGTATAGATGTTATACGGTTATATAGCCCCGATATCTGTTCATAAATTGGGGTCTAACCTGTAATTTTAATCCAAGAAATAAAATTGTATGCCGTACAGAAGAATGTTTGTGGTTGTTTTGCTGCTCGTGGCCGTTCATTTTGCGCAGGGCCAGGCGCCGAGAATCACCTATTCAGAACCGGAAAAAGAGGACAGTCGCCGCACCAATTTCGAGATCATCGGAAAGCTGAACGGTAATTTCCTGGTGTATAAATCTAACCGGAATGATGATGCCATTTGTGTGTACGACAATGACATGAAACTGAAGGAGCGCGTGAAGCTTGATTTTACGCCAGACCAGCAGCTTATCAATGTAGATTTTATTGCCTACCCTGATTTTTTTTACATGGTATACCAGTACCAGCGCAAAGGCGTGGTGCATTGCGTTGCCGCCAAGATGGATGGCAATGCGCGCAAAATGCTTGACCCCATTGAACTGGATACTACCCAGGTGGGCTTTGGGTCTAGCAATAAAATCTATACCTGTGTAAACAGTGATGATAAGCAACAGATCATGGTGTTTAAAATTAATAGCCGTAACCGCGAGAGTTTTATTTTTACCACCCTTCTTTTTAACAAAGATCTGCAGCTCCGTGGCAGCAAAGACCGCATGAGCCTGAACATGGAAGAGCGGAACGATTTTTTTACCGATTTTCTACTCACCAACGAGGGTGAACTTGTTTTCGGAAAGTTTCTCAGGCAGAATTACAATGAATACATTACCCGCCTGTACATGGTTATTAAATATCCTGACTCATCGCACTTATCCGTTACCAATATTGAACTCAATGGAAAGATACTGGATGAAATAAAACTGAAGGCAGACAACACCAATAAGCGCATATTGCTCAATGCATTTTTTTATAAACAAAAGCGCGGCAATATTGAAGGCCTGTTTTCGTTGTTATGGGACTGGGTAGAAAACAAGAAAATCCGGGAAGTGACCAGTCTGTTTAACGACGAGCTCCGTGCCAATGCCAAGGGGCAGGAAGCTTCTATGAAGACGGCCTTTAATGATTTTTTCATAAAGAATGTGATTGTAAGAAAAGACGGGGGCTACCTGGTGGTAACAGAATCAGAATACAGTACCACAAGGGGCAATGCGTTTAACCGCTGGGATTATATGGGCTATGGCAATCCGTGGATGTCGCCCATGGATTATTACTATTATTCGCCCTACGGTTATGGCGGCCCCTGGAACCGATGGAACAATATGCAGAACACGCGGTACAATGCGGAGAACCTTATGGTGTTGTCGTTTAACAAGGAAGGGTCTATTGACTGGACGAATATCATTCCGAAGAGCCAGTATGATGATGAGAGTGATAATATGATTTCATTCCAGTTGGTAAACATGGGTACCGATCTTCATTTCCTTTTTAACATGTCTGAGAAACGCACTGTGATACTGAATGACCAGAGTATTTCTCCGGATGGAAAAATAACACGTAACCCAACCTTAAAAAACCTTGATAAAGGCTACGAGTTTATGACACGTACCGGAAAACAGGTAGCTGCCAGGCAGGTGATTGTTCCCTGTTTGTACCGCAATTACCTTTGTTTTGCGAAGCTGGAATATTAAGGCGCCAACCCATAAAAACCAACAATTTGATCGGAATCTTTAAACAAAAAAATCCCGGTAATGCCTTCGTTTTGCTGCTGTATGCGCTGGTATTAAAATTTCCTTTTTTCCTGCATCCTGAGAAGTATATGGTCAATGAGGGAGATAACTATATCTTCAATATCATTGTCAATTTCCTGGACCCATTTACCAAGAGCAACCCGTTTATTTATGCGCTGCTGACCTTTATCCTGTTGTTTACGCAGGCTACGCTGCTGAACCGGATTGCAAACTCGCTCAAGTTGCTGCCAAAGGCCAACTTCCTGATTGGCATGGCTTATATTTTAATTACCTCACTGGTACACGAGTGGAATCTTTTTTCTGCACCGCTGCTGGTAAATTCTTTGCTGATTTGGATCTGGTACCGGCTTACCAATCTTTACAACCATAACAGTCCAAAAACCGCCATCTTTAATGTGAGTATGCTGGTGGGCATTCTGCCGCTGGTGTACAGTCCCTGCCTTGTATTCCTGCTGCTGCTCATGTTTGCGTTGATTCTTACCAGGCCCTTCCGGCTTGCAGAATGGATGGTGGCGCTCCTGGGCTTTACCACGCCATATTATTTTCTTTTTGTGGTATTGTTTCTTTCCAGCCAGTGGAACTGGCGTAAAGTGATACCGGATATTTCTTTTCACCTTCCGC
>DATJGC010000471.1:0-4070 GCA_035495345.1 Chitinophagaceae bacterium
GTATTTACCGGGTTCAAACCACACCTGCATATGGCGGTTGTATTTCTCTTCAAACCATTCCATTTCTTCGGCAACTTTTTTGCCCAGCTTTTCCATATCGGTTCCCTGTTCACCGGGCAGGTAGGGCACTTTAAAGCCTCCCCCAAAATCAAAGACCTGCAGGTCAGGAAAATGTTGGGCAATGCCAAACAGTACTTCAATGCCTTTTGCAAATACTTCCACGTCTTTTATTTCGCTGCCGGTATGGATATGCAATGCGTGAATGGTGAGCCGGGTGCGTTTTACAATGTCTAATACTTTTTCTACCTGTTCTAGCGGAATACCAAACTTGCTTTTCTCATGACCGGTAGAAATCTTAAGATTGCCACCGCCCATAATGTTTGGCCGAAGCCGGATGCCTACCGGATAGGAAGGACCGAACTTCTTTCCAAATTTTTCGAGGTTAGACAGGCTGTCGATATTGATGTTAACGCCCAATTGTTGCGCGGCTACAATTTCTTCAAAAGCAATATTATTGGAGGTGTACAGGATATTCTTTGGCTGAAAGCCGGCTTTCTGCGCCAGCAGTATTTCATTGAGTGAACTGCAGTCTACATTACAGCCAATGCTCCTGATATACTTGAGTACGTTCAGGTTGGTGAGTGCCTTGCAGGCATAAAAAAAACGTGTGTCTGAAGTCTTAAACGCGGCCTTCAGTTGCGCGTATTGTTCTTTAATTCTCTCTGCATGGTACACGTACACCGGGGTTCCAAATTCAGTGGCAATGGCGGTGAGTGTAGCGGGGGTTAACTGTGCTGCCATAATTGCGAATATAAGGCGATCTGCCATATACTTTGCCGGCCCTGCTGAAAGAAAGCATTTCGCCCGAAGGGCAAAAAAAAGAAGGCCTGCCGGCCTCCTTAATTTCTTGCGTTTATACCTTACCGTGGTAGTACGATAGTTGCTTACTGTGGTGATTGATCTTTTTCTTCATCGTCAGACGCATCTGCATCGTCATCACCCCCGGTATTCTCTTCCTCGCCGGGCTGATCTGCTTCGCTTTCCTGCTCTTCATTTGCTTCCTCTTCATTTACTCCTTCTTCGTTTTCTTCCTCTTCATTCTCTTCCTGCTCCTGGCTGGCTGCTTCCTCGGTTTGCGGGGCAAAGGAAGCTTCGGGTTCGGCTTCAGGGGCAGCTGCTTCGGTGGCTTCCAGGGTTTCTTCTTCCAGCGCGGTAATCAGTTCACCATTGGGCGCCACTGCCAGGAAGGCGGCGCCTTCTTCTTCTACCAGCAGTTCAATGGCTTCTGTTTCCTGCCCGTTATTATTTTCCTGGTCTGTATTGTTGATGTAGGTGGCTTCCACGGCCTGATCAGCCAGTACCTCTTTTATTTTTGGAAGGTCGTCTGCTGAATTGATACCAAAATAATCCATGAATGATTTGGAAGTGGTATAGATAAGCGGCTTGCCGGGCAGTTGTTCATTTCTACCGGTAATGATGACCAGGTCTTTTTCCAACAGGCGCTGCACGGCATAATCACAGTTTACGCCGCGGATGGCTTCAATTTCGCTTTTTGTAATGGGTTGCTTGTAGGCAATGATGGCCAGGGTTTCCAGGGCGGCGGAGGACAATCTTTTCAAAAATTTGTCGCCGTTCAGCTGTGCAATGGTTTTGTGGTAATCTCTCTTGGTGAGAAATTGCCAGCCACCGCCGCTTTGTCTTATTTCAAAAGGGTAAAACTCGCTATTGTATTTTTCAACGATGCCTTCAATGGCGGCTTCCACCTGGTCAAGCACAATCTTATCTTCCATAAAACCAAAGGCGTTGTTGATAATCTCTGTTATTTCAAGGGAAGTAAGTGCCTTATCACTGGCAAAAATGACTGCTTCAATATGAGGGATAATATTTCCTATTTCCATACCGGTGATGATTAAAAGTTAGGCAACAAATCTACTTCTTAGCGCCAGTACCTGCGGGGGCATTGCACTTGTAATTATCCACAAACAACACAGACAAAAAAACGTGGGGAGGCGATTGGTCTTGGCGTAAAAAAATAACCCTTCCGGAGAAGGGCTATCAAAGATATATGCATTATCAAAACGTTTTTTACAAAAGCCATCAAGGTTTTAACCCTGCAACGCGGCGGCACCGCTTACAATTTCTGTAAGCTCGGTAGTAATAGCGGCCTGGCGGGCACGGTTGTAAGAAATTTTCAGGCTTTTCAGCAGTTCATTGGCATTTTCACTGGCCTTGTCCATGGCCGTCATGCGTGCACCATGTTCAGAGGCGTTGGCATCCAGCACGGCTTTAAACAGTTGTGTGTTCAGTATTTTAGGCATCAGCTCGGTGATGATGGCTTCTTTGGAAGGCTCAAAAATGAAATCGTTCTTTTTCTTATCGCCCGCGGCTACCGGTGCTTTGGGGATGGGCAGAAACCGCTCTACGGAAAAACGCTGGGTGGCAGCATTCTTAAATTCACTGTACACCAGTTCTACCACATCAAACTCCTTATTTTCAAAAGCTTTTACCGCTGCCTGGGCGCAGGCCTGTACATTTTCAAAATTCAACTGCAGAAAGATGTCTTTATAAGTGGCATTTGCATGGTAATTACCTTTTGCAAAAGCCTCATAGCCTTTCTTACCAATGTTCCATACATGCACATTGCCTTTTGCAAACTGGCTGGCATATTTTTCATTGATGGTAAGACGGGTTAATTTGATGACGTTTGAATTATAAGCACCGGCCAGTCCGCGATCACTGGTGATTACAATAAACAATACCTTTTCTACCGGTCTTTCAGTAGAAAGAGATCCGCCGGCTACGGTATCACCATCGCTCACAATATTGCTCAGCATTTCCTGCAGTTTGCGTGCGTAGGGGCGCATCTGCGTAATGGCATCCTGTGCACGGCGCAATTTGGCCGCACTCACCATTTTCATTGCCTTGGTAATCTGTTGTGTGCTCTGTACTGATTTTATCCTGTTACGAACCTCTTTTAATGCACCACTCATGGGGTAAAAAAATTGATTGTTTGATTGAGTAAGCTGCCGCGGCTAACCACCGCTTTTCAGGCCGCAAAGGTATAGGAATGCCGCTATACTTCCACCGGAATTTTTAGGCAAAAATGGCCTTTTATATCGATTCCCCGGGCGGGTTAAAAGGCATGCTGCGGGTCATTATGGTTACCTTATCGGAACCACCCAGCCCAGTGAATTTGGACCGATCTGCACCGTTTCAAGCGCCCGGTAAAGCCCCCGCCCGTGGCGGTGATGGCGGGTAAACATAACGGCATCAAACAACAAGAGCGCCGCGCCCTGCACCAATACAGATTTTCCGTAGCCTTTGTACCTGTCTTTGTTGCTGGCCGTATTGCCTTTTTCAAGCAGCCAGGCCCCGCCGGCCAGGTACGCAAGGTCTAGTCCGGCATTGAAAATGAAGGTCTTCTCAATAGAAGATTGCCCGCGTAACGTTGCCGCCAGCGAAAGATCGGCCGGGGCCTTCCTGGAATGGAGATAGCCGGGCAGCGCAATCAGCAGGTTAACGGAGCCCCAGATGATATTCATCTGGTGAAAATACTTTGCCTCACCGCCGGCACCCTGGCCGGCCAGCCCCACCACAATGCTGGCCGCAGACCATGCACCCAGCACGCGGAAGCCGGTAATATTTACCTGGTTACGCTCTTTGTTAAATTGGGCCAGGCTAAACGGCGCCAACTGGGCGCCGGCCTGTAACAGCAGGCCCTGCGCAAGGAACAGCAAAAGATACTTTTTCATGGTAACTGAAAGTACGGTAAAAACCCGTTAAAGGTTTACGTTAGCCAACCCGGTAATCATGGTATAAAACCCTGTTAACCAAAAAACGACCGGCTTTGCACTACCATCTGAATGCTTACCTTTGCAGCCCTGTCAATTTGGCTAGCCAAAGGGTTCTGCACCATATTTGACAAACAAAATCCTTAGATATCTAAAATAACCTTTTAACCAGTGATTTATGATGGGTTTTATTTCGAAACTTTTTGGGGGTAATAAATCGGAGAAAGACGTAAAACTGATAGAACCCGTGGTGGTTCAGATAAACAAGTTCTTTGCGGC
>DATJGC010000472.1:0-18566 GCA_035495345.1 Chitinophagaceae bacterium
AGTAAAAACGTTTTCCCTGGGTCAGGGGCCAGATGGCGGCGGTTCTAAGATTATTCATCCGATTAATATGCAGGAATAATTATCTTTAATACAATGGAAGAAGCTAACAAATTGAGTGTTCTAATTGCCTGTTATAATGAAGAACGAACCGTCATCAATTTGCTAAAAAAAGTACTGAGTGTGCAGCTCCCTGGTAACACGCAAATAGAATTGATAGTTGTTGATGACGCTTCCACAGACAATAGTTTTACCCAGTTGCAAACTTTCTGTAACCAGCATCCGGATTATCCTGTTCAGGTATTTCAATTGCCTAAAAATACAGGTAAAGGAGCATGTCTGAAAATAGCGCTGTCCAAAGCCAGCGGCAATATAGTGGTTTTTCAAGACGCAGATCTTGAGTATGACCCGCATGATTATCACCGGCTCTTAAGACCCATTTTGGAAGGTCACGCAGATGTAGTCTATGGGTCCAGGTTCAGGGGAAGTGAACCCCATAGAGTACTTTTCTTTTTTCATACTATTGGCAATAAATTTTTGACCTTTTTATCAAATGTTTTTACGCAGTTGAACCTTACTGATATGGAAACAGGTTATAAGATGTTCAAAACCGACATGCTGCGACCAATAAACATAAAAGAAAACCGCTTTGGTATTGAACCCGAAATAACTGCCAAGATCAGTCGTATAAAAGGCGTCAGAATTTATGAAGTGGGCATCTCTTACTTCGGGAGAACTTTTGAAGAAGGGAAGAAGATAAATTGGAAAGACGGAATACGTTGCATGTATTGCATTTTAAAGTATAATATTTTTTCCCGCCAATGAACTCGCTTACCAAGAATATAGACCAGGTGGGGGCTGGCACACTTTCCATGATTGCTGCAGCGGATGCTTTCAATCGATGGATGTATAACGCAATAAAACCGTGGTTGTTTGGACAAGTATTAGAACTTGGCAGCGGCATAGGCAATATTTCCGTGTTTGTTTTAAATGATCAATTTAAAACTGTATTGTCTGATATTAATCCTTCGTATATTCATTTTTTACAGCAAAAGTTTCGTGCAAACAAAAACCTTATTAGAATCGTTTCAATAGATCTTCAACACCCGCATTTCAATGAAGAGTACGAAGCACTCCAATCTCAATTTGACAGTATTTTCTTGCTGAATGTAATTGAACATTTGAAGGACGACGATGCCGCCGTTAGAAATTGCAATTATTTACTAAGACAGGGCGGACACCTGGTGTTACTGGCACCAGCTTATCCATTTTTGTACTGCTTGCTAGACAAAAATCTTGGTCATTTCCGGCGATATACAAAAAAGTCGCTGGCGGCATTGTTGTATCGGAATAATCATGCATTGCTTACCAGAAAGTATTTCAACATGGCTGGTATTGCAGGTTGGCTTGTTTGGGGGAAATTGCTCCGTAGATCGATGTTAGACGCCAAAAGCTTTGGCACTTTTAATAAGCTGGTGCCATTTTTTAAATTAATGGATAAGATAGTCTTTCACCAGGTTGGACTGTCTGCTATTGCAGTAGGCAAAAAATTATAAATATGCTGATGACCTTGTTAGCATGGGCCTATATTAGCTTCACCTGCTTTTGGTGGGGCATACTCTTTATCAGGCTATGTTCATCATCCAGCAAACATGACCAGCAGCCAGCTTATGACTTACCAATTACCTGTTTTATCGGGCTGGCATTTATAGGGTCAGTGGCAGCACTTGCTTCTCTTTTTGTACCATTGGGCAGGTTGGCGGTACAGGTGGCGGTAATACTACCAGCGCTCATCACCTTTATGCGCTTTGGCTATAGCAACAGTAAATGGAAAAGCTTTATAGCGAGGTGTCGGTCCATTGCCATAGTGCCAAAGCTTATTGCATGCACGTTATTGGTAATGATACTGGTGATGAGCGTATATCCTATTAAACACCCTGATACACTGGCCTACCATTCACAACTCATTAGCTGGATAGAACAATACCACGTTGTGCCCGGTCTTGTACATGTCAGTTATCTTTACGGACTACAGAGTAACTGGTTTATCCTTTGCGGTTTGTTTAGCTTCTCTTTTATTGATCAAAACGCACTTACTTTTATCAATTCTACGGTTGTTAGCTGGCTCATTATCTTCTGCTGTCTTCAGGTGGATAAAGTGCTTAGAAAAAACCAGGGATTTCTACAAGGATTTTACTGGGTGGCCTTTTTGGCATTTATTGTTTGGACCTATACTGCCATTCGGCTTACGGTAACCTCCGCAAGTCCGGACTTTGTTGCAACAATGCTTGTCTTATTGACAGCTTATCTCTTTACCCAACAACAATGGAAGAGTGACAACCACTGGTTGGTAATACTGTTGCTATGCATTTTCACGGTAACGGTTAAGTTGTCTACCCTTCCCCTTCTACTACTCGCTATTTACCAATTGTATCCATTAACAAAAACCAAGGCAGCTGGATTTGTTAGCATCAGTTTGTTGATTTTATTGCCCTTTTTTGTACGAAATCTTATCACCAGCGGACATCTGCTGTTCCCTGCCAACTTACCCGTATTGATAAAACCCGACTGGAGCTTCGACAGTAGCAAACTAGCTGAAATCAACAACTATATCTTGTCTTATGCCAGATTCCATAAACCTGCAGGTGCAGTTTCATCAGCAGTAATGTCATTTCCACAATGGGTAGGTATATGGTGGCAAGACCTACAGCTATCTTATAAACTGCTTCTCATTGTAGTGCTTTTATCCTTTCTTATTTTACTGATTGCGCAAAAAAAATTATCAGCTATCCCGCGCCCAACAAAAGTGCTAATAGCTGTTTCCATTACGGGCATCCTGTTCTGGTGGCTAAAAGCACCTGACCCCCGGTTTGGCCTGGGTTTTCTTTTACTGTTTCCGGCAATGGTGTTGAATAGCACTCATCAATTTGGGGGGATGATGATTTTTAAAAGCCGGGCAGCATTTTTGCTTACCTGTTGGACCTTAATTGCGGGCATAACGCTTTATACTGGCTACAGGTTTCAAAGATTTTTTGCAGCCAATGAATGGATGGTTCCCGCGGGCATAACGCTTCCTCTCGAAACAACTTATTATAAACAGGTAAACGCCAATATACCGCTCACGGACAATGCAACGCCCAGCCTGGTTATTATTTCAGCAACAACTCCTCCCACTTTTTTATTTAGGGGCCAAAGCCTGCAACAGGGTTTTAAGGCAAAACCGCCGAAAAAATAAACGGGGCAACCTGATGGCTGCCCCGTTGGATTTTTAATGCTTTTGCTTTGTGTTTACTTCATCAGATACATTTTTCCATACCCTTTGGTAAAGAACTTATCTGTATTGTCACCCGTGTCTGTAAACTTATCCATTCGCTTGCCATTTAATGTGGTAACAAAACGGTAAAGGTAAACACCATTGGCAAGTCGTTGACCAAACTGGTCGGTACCATCCCATTTGTAGTCAGTGATATTTCTACCGATATGCAAAGGACCCAGCTCCTGTTTGGTAATTTCTTTTACGATCTTACCCGTAACGGTTAATATCTGGATCTTCATGTTTTCAGGTACATCACTTCCTGTGAGCGTAAACACAAAGGCGGTGGAGGTTGTAAACGGATTGGGATAATTCAGCAGGTTGCTGATCATTGGCTTGCTGATGACCCTGAAATTAATACTATAATCTGCCGCACCTGCCTTATTGCCACTGGCATCCCGGCCCTTTACAATCAGCTGGTACTCGTCGCCATTCTCATTCATCTGGTTAAGAAATGCAGGCGAAAAATCAATGGTGGCTGTATTGTTTGAGCCGCTTGCCGCCGGTGTAAAGCGCAAGGTATCTGTATTAAATTGATAAGTGCGCAAGGTATTGTCGGGGAATTTCACCTGTACCACCAGGTTGCTGGTATCTGTCAGCAAGAGGAACTTTGCATCGTCCTTCAGTTTAATTTGAATATGCGGCCTTGCAGATACAATGTCCTTGTTTAGGATATGCACGTTATCAAAGGTTACGTCCAGCAGCGGGTTGGTTTTATCTTCCCTTACGTAAAAATTACGGAAGACAAAATTATTGAAATGGTATTGCTCCGGCTGGTCGCCATCCGGGTTAAAATCTATGTACAGGGTGTTCATTCCCGGGTAGTCCTTGGCATTAATCTCATAATCTATTCTTACAGAATCACCCGCTATCAGCGGTTTGCGTTTAGAGAAATTAATAAAATGCGGAACATTTGAACGATCCAGGATGTACAGTTTTATCCGAAGGCTATCAAATGATACCCCGCTGATATTCTTAAAACCAAGTCCGAAAGTAAACTTCTCTCCTACCTCCAGCGTGTCTACGGTTTTTGTGATGTCCTTTGCTTTAAAATAAATATTCGGTATTACAGCTCCTTCGGGTACGGGGTCATAGTCTATGCGCCAATACTTCAATTGATATGGCGTCTGGTTAATAGAATCTGTATTACTCATCTTAAGTTTAAGATAAGGATACTGCTGTGCGTTCACCGCAGATACGTCAAAATCCTGTTGAGTAATGTCTAACCTGTATAGAGGAGACTCAACACCGTCTTTGTCAATCCCAGCTACAGTTACGAACGCGTTGTCAGTTGAAACTGCTTCCACACTCTTCCCTCTCCAATGAACGTTTTTCCAGGCTTTCGCCGGGCCGAAAGCCGGCGAATTAATGAATCCAAGCGTATCGGGAGTATAGCAGTCTACAGACAACGATATAAGGTCATAGATAGACTGAGAAAACAGGGTCTTTGGGGTAAAGTTAACCGGGTCGTTTTTCTTAAACATGAAGATGAACGCTCGGGGACGATTGAAAGAGTCTGCCTGAACAAAGCCCTGATTGTACAAACGGTGATATAAAGAATTACCCGAACCGAACAAGGTTGTATCAGACTTCCAGACATCTGCGTACGTATTGCCATTGAAGTTAGGATTGCTATTAGTGCGTGCAATAACAAATGAGCCATCCGGTAATGCATCTATGAAGTCCATAATGCGTTTCCTGGATGTGCTGCTATTTAGCAGATACTCAAAATTGTATTCACGGTGCGGTCCACATGTAGACAACATACTATTATAAAGTCCTACGCCACCGGAGTATACATTTGCCATCGGCTTAAACGTACCTGGAGACAGCACCTGGAGTATAAGCTCATCATATGCGCAACCTGCCCCAAGAATGATATTATTGTTCACTGTATTTTGAAAGTTCGCTTCTAGTCCCGATGCAGTAGGATAAACCGCATTTCGTAAGAAAACGTTGTTCAGCACTTTAGCAAACTCCCATTGCCGATTGGCAGCAAGTGTAATTCGTTTTACATCTGACTTGAGGTGCTGGTAATAGTGTGACTGGTTAAACCCAGGAGATGATGCCGCCAGGTACACAAAGGAGGAGTTGTTCCAATGAAACTCTCCACCGGCAGCAGGTTGTAATGCCGTACGCCAGTAATACACAGTACTATCCTGCAAACTGATGCCCGGGTCAAACTCCAGCAAACCGCCCACTGATGAAACTGTTTTGCTCACCTTTAAAGAAGAATTAAACAATTCAGTAGTATCCATTTCCATCACATACTGCTTCAAACCACTGAGCGGATTGGCCGTGGAAGCATACAGTTTAACCGTTGGCTGGTTAACAATGGCGTAATTATAAGGATAAGCCGGCCGCGCCTCATCTTCGTAAATGTAAAACTCCTTTGTAACAGAATTATTAGCCTCCGTTACTTCAGTCACCAGCTGATCTGCATCTACTGTAATGATTAACTTGTTGAGGCCCTTATCGCGCGTGGCCACAATTGGTAAATCAACCTTCAGCGAATCAGTATACAGGATACCCGGAATCTTTACCCGCTGCACCGTAGCAATGCTATTATCAGGAAACTGGCGTTTGATCTCCACGGTAATGGAATCCTTCACCGCTTTACCCAGGTTGTATATTTTTATACGTGCAGAAAATTTATCTTCTGCAATGGA
Source organism: Chitinophagaceae bacterium (assembly GCA_035495345.1). GTDB lineage: Bacteria > Bacteroidota > Bacteroidia > Chitinophagales > Chitinophagaceae > JACMLD01. Next base: position 5,980 of record DATJGC010000472.1, read on the forward strand.
AACAAATTGGGGGTTGATAACAACCTGCGGTTCTTCAATATCATAATCAGGCAGTGGCTGAAAATTCAGTTTCAGCGCAGGATCTCCGTGCAAGGTCATTTCTTCGGCATGCAGTCTTGCATGATAATCACCACCACCTGATACAACAATCAATTGCTGTGATGCATCACGGTTAAGCTTGCCAATACTGGCACCGTAATCGGTTTTGCCCATCAGGTTATACATGCTGGTGATAAAGATGTTGAGATAGTTCACAATGCCAAAATGGGTAGAGGCAAGAAACGCAACACTTCCGCGCTGCTTTGCTAAAGTAAACTTTTCAGATAAGGTGGGTGTAAAATTAAACCGCTGCGGATCAAACACAAAAAAATCGCCCGCGTTACAGCCATTTACAGAATATACACCATAGCGTCCTGCATTGTTAAATGAATTGGGATCAGAGATATTAAATTCAAGTACCGTAGAAGACGAATGCCCGAAATAACAGAAAAAGCTAAATCCTTCATCAAACTTCTTTCCGATCTGATCACTAGACACCTGCTCAATTTCTGTACTGGTACTTTTACAAAATGTAGAAACATTGGCACCTACCAACGTATCACTGATGATGGTCTTGTAATTCTGCATATAATCACACAATACCGTTCCAAGGTAAGGCTCACTGGCACCGGTTATCTGCACCACATTTTTCATCCAGCCCCTGCCAGCAATGGTATTTGGACTGGTTCTTTGCACAGTCTCGTATTCCTTTACCTTCTCCAGGTAATTGCTGATTTCAGACGCAGTAACAACCGAAAGCCGGCCAATAGGCGTAATCGGCACCGGGCTTGCCCCATCTGCAGACGAAAGCAGGTTATCAGATGCGGGCCATCCAAACGTAGGCACAATATTCAATTTATCCGCCAGCGGGTCCGATTGATACCTTGCGTATGAATTATACGCCACCCCATGGCCGATCAGCAAAACGTATTGCGGCGTAAGCGCAAAACGTGCCCTTGCAAACCGCATAAAATTCTTTACCGAGAGCGGATGTTTTTTTATACCGTAGGCAAACTGATCCACCAGTTCATCGATATCATACACTTTTGCAGAGAAGCTGCCACCATCGGGCGAGCTGCGGTAATTTTTATACTCATCTACCGGGTTTACACCATTGGCGCCATTGTAGAGGATCGGACTAGAGATAATAATGTAATTACCCTGGTTGGCTGCAATATTAAAATTAACAAATGTCTTTGGCTTAAAATCCTGCGCAGCAATGTTTACATAATTGCTGGCCTCTTCATTTACCAGAACAAAGTTGCGTGTTAATGTAGCGGCAGGCAACACAAACTGCACCAACCCCGGCGTGCTGATATCACCGGTATACTTTCGCTGGTAAACAAGATCATACAGCACAGGAGCAACAGCCCCATACCTGAAATTGCTGATCTGTAAGAAATAGCCTGTGCCGGTGGCGGGCAAATTAAATTTAAAATTGTCTGCGTTGGCAAAATCAAACTTCCGGGGATAGGTCATTTCGTAAAATGACACCACCATGCGGTCGTTTGTGGTAGTAGAAGTGGCATTGTCTGCAAAAGTCACGTCTGCTGCGCCGGAAGCCAGCAACGAAGCCGGAAAACTGGTGCTCACCACAATATCATTGAAATAATCGCAGGTAGTATCTTTTACCAGCGTTGTATTGACGGAAGCACGGATTGTTCTGGTATTAAGTGCATTGCCTACTGCGCCAAATTTTAACGTGACTGCCGGCCCTGTTGTAAACGCAAAAAGGTTGTTTTGCCTGTCGGTAACAGGTGCACCCGGCCGTATATCCGGCGTTGAATAAAATTCTCCTTTATCATAAGAGGATGAATATACATTCTCGCCAATAACCTCTGCAAAACCTGGGTTAATTTGAGATCTGAAATACGTACCTGCTGTGTACATAAAGTAAGGCTCTGCAGGCAGCGTATTAGCGGACACATTATTAGGATCATCAGAAAAGCGGCGGTTGGTGGTAGCGGCATCCACCGTTAAAAAGTAAACCACTGAATCTGTTTGCAGGCTTAGTTTGTCTGTATGCTGAAAAACCGGATCGCGGTACAATACCCTGTCTGGTTTACCATCATTTGCTTCGCCCCAGAATTCAAGGTAGCCGTTGCCCGGCAGTACACCGGCAGAAGACGCGTATAAAGTAACTTCCTGGCCGTTTCTCCAAAGCTTAAACTGCTCAGATGGAATGGCAGACCACCCTATACCCGCCAGTGTACTTTGCGGAATACGAAAGAGGCCGGTACGGTTCGACTTAAACTTATAATAGGTTTTGGAATAATCGATCCATTCATTGTTGAATGACTGCGCATAGCTGTAACTGCCATACAACAATAAAAACAATGTAAGTAATTTCTTCATAGTAATAATTTTCCCGGTTTAGTACTAATACGGATTATTTTTTGGGCTTCTTCTTCAAATCAAATCTCAAAGAAAAAATATGGGTATATAGCGGGTTAGACTGGTTGGCAAGATTGGTAAAAGCATAGTCGATCTGCACGTTGGAGATCCTGAAACCAGCGCCGATGCTGGGCTGGTAAATCCATACTTTCTTTGTATTACTGCTATCGCTTTCATCGAGCGCCTTCTGAAAATTGTTGATACCGGCTCGTACAAAGAATACGTCTTTCACCGAAGCTTCCAGCCCAAGTTTGGGATCAATGCTTACGGCCTTGGATGAAATAACAGTATTACGTCTACCATCAAACGTAAAATCTACATTGGCCTCGGTAAGTAAGCTAACAGCATTGTTGATTTTAAATTTATACGCACCGCCTGCAATCAGCTTCGGCGCTGTAAGCTCTGTTGAACGCACAGGCACCTCGTTTTTAGTGAGGTAGAAAACTTCGCGGATACTTTCATTAAGATTGTAAGACCATGCATTGAAAGTAGTGGTGATATCTCTCGCCATCAGGCCCAGCTTCCAGTTACGGTGTTCATATTGAATGCCCGCATCAAAACCGAAACCCCAGGCAGTGGCAAAGTCGCCCGCCTTACGGTGGATAATCTTTGCATTAATACCTACATTAAGGTTATGTTTCTTTTTGACCTTTATCTGCTGCGCGAGAGAAAACATGAAAGCATAATCTGCCGAAGAAAACGTGGTAATATTATCGAAGTTGATAGTACCGTCTGGTTGTACCAGGAAGATGGTATTCGGTATATCATCTACTGCAAAACGGAGGAGTGAAATGCCAAAAGTTCTTTTACCCCCGTTCATGGGTATGGCAAGGGTACCATAATCATATTTGCCAATGCCGGCAAAATATTCAGCATGCATTAGTGCGGCCTGTGGCTGCTCTTTTATATTAACAAGGCCCGCAGGATTCCAGTAGCCTGAGGTAGCATCATTCACGGAAGCAATTTGCGCACTTCCCATCGATAAACCCCTTGCGCCCGCACCAATATTCAAAAATTCATTGGAGTATTTGCGGAACTGCGCGTTCACTGCAAAACTCAGCAAAAGGGTTAACCCGATCAACAGGGGTTTACTATTTTTCATTCAGACTTTTTTCTTATAAGCAATTTAATAGACCTTAATTCTTTGCTATTGGCTGCCTGTGCATGCGTAGCAACGCATCGTACATTTACTAAACACGCGCTGACGCTTCACAATATTGGGTAACGATACCAGGGCCATTTTATTGCTCTTTTGAGGGTATATGTGTATTAAGAATCAATTACTTTTGCGCAAAATAGCTGATAACCATGAATCTGATAAAAGAATTGCGCTGGCGGGGAATGATACAAGACATCATGCCCGGCACAGAAGAGCAATTACAAAAGGAGATGACCAGCGCCTACATCGGCTTCGACCCCACGGCCGACAGTCTCCACATCGGCAGCCTGGTGCCCATACTGCTGCTGGTGCATTTGCAAAAGGCTGGTCATAAACCAGTTGCATTGGTGGGTGGCGCTACCGGCATGGTGGGCGACCCTTCTGGCAAAAGCGAGGAAAGGAACTTGCTGGATGAGGAAACCCTGGCCCGAAACCAGGCAGGCGTTAAAAAGCAGTTGATGCAATACCTTGATTTTGACGCATCAAAACCGAATTGCGCGGAGATGGTTAATAATTACGACTGGTTCCGGGATATGAGTTTCCTGCATTTTATACGCGATGTGGGCAAACACATCACCGTAAATTATATGATGAGTAAAGACAGTGTAAAGAAGCGCCTCGAAGGCGATACCGGCATGAGCTTCACTGAATTTACTTATCAGCTGGTGCAGGGCTATGATTTCTACTGGCTTTTCAAAAATAAAAACATCAGGCTTCAGATGGGTGGCAGCGATCAGTGGGGCAATATTGTTACGGGCACAGAACTTATCCGCAGAAAGGCAGGTGGCGAAGCATTTGCTTTTACCTGCCCCCTCATTACCAAGGCAGACGGTGGAAAGTTTGGCAAGACTGAAAAAGGCAATATCTGGTTAGACCCTGCTAAGACCACACCCTACTTGTTTTACCAGTTTTGGCTGAATGCCGCCGATGCAGACGCCGCTAAATGGATAAAGATTTTCACTTTTTTAAGCGAAACCGAGATTACCGCACTACTGGAAAAACATGCTCAAAACCCCGGCGCCAGAGAACTACAAAAAACGCTGGCGCGTGAAGTCACTAGTTTTGTGCATGGCGAAGCTGAATACCAGAAGGCCATAGAAACAACGGAGAAATTATTTGCACAGCAAACAGCGGCGGCTAGTACACTTACCCCTGATGACCTTGAAAATATGGAAGGCATTATTAAATTTGATTTTGCGGCGGATAAGGTAAAAGAAGGGATAGACGTGGTAAGCTTTCTTGCCGAGAGTGGCGTATTTAGCAGTAAAGGCGAAGCAAGAAAAACAATACAGGGCGGCGGCGTAAGCATTAACCGCAATAAAGTGGCAGATATAAGTCTAATAGTAGATGCCTCGATGCTCCTGCACAGCCAGTACCTGCTGGTGCAGAAGGGAAAGAAAAATTATTATTTGGTAAAGGTGAAAATGAACAAATGATACGTCTAGTTTAGTACTTATTCATATACATATATATAAAGGAATGCTTTGTGATAAGCATCCCTTTATGATTCATTTCTATTTTACCTCGTTATGTCTGACCTATTGTTTCTTAAGAACGAGAGTATAAGGACCATAGGTCTGAGCGCCATTATTGGAAACGTATTTCAAAGAAAGACTGATGGTCTTATCACAAGCGCCAACCACATTTAACGGCCCTGCCACTGAAGAAACAAAATTATTTCCATATGGCCAGGTAGGATCAATACCCGCTGCTTTATAATCGCCGTAAGATTGCGATGCAACCGATGTGGCATAGGTGGTAGCATTTACGTCTATCACTATAGGTAAGTTATTAACCGGCGAGGGAAAAGACAATTTAGTTGCACTTACAACGGTCACGGGTACCACTGTGCCAACGCCAAAGTCGTTCCAGTCGTCTTTTGTCACTTTAAAATTACCGTCGAAATCTGCAGCAATAAACGGACATACAACTTCGTATCGGATTGTCAGGCTGGAACCTCCTTGCGTTGGAACCCCTGTTCCATAACTTTCCCCCACTGCGGGGAACGCTGGATATTTTGCACCATCTGACGTGAAGACATCAGCTCCTACATCAAACTTGTCTCCAAGTACCAGCGGCGCTGAAAACAATGATGCCAACTGGGCGCCGGTTACCGGCACTGAAGTGGGAAAAGCGGTAACAGCCGCCTGAATGACTTTGACATTTTTTCTATCTCCATTTTTTATAACCACAACATCAAACTTTGCGGGTTTGACATCATTTTTAAAATATACGTCCACGGCTATTTTACCAGCAAAAGCATTTGGCGTTACAGATGATATGACTACATCACTGCCAGCTTCCTTTGTAATCTGCGGCTGAGGTACCCTGGTAAAATCAGGCAGGCGCGGATTATCCTTTTTTCTACAGCCAACGCCGGCCAGTATAATCAAAGCGGTATACAGAAATATTCTTCTCATTTTACTTAGTTTAAGATTAATTAAGGCTTCCAGAATGGTTTAAATGATGACGGATCTTTTTGTGGCGGCGCGCTGGGGTTTGTTTCCAGTTCTGTCTGAAACCATGGCAGGGTTTGCGGATAAGACCTCAACAACTGCACTGGCACTTTTCTGTTACCTGGATTAGCAGGGTCTCCGTTTACCGGCGGCAATACCTGGTGATTGGGGGCCATGTTAGCATTATTGGGGTCAAAAAGAACCGGGTAGCCTGTTCTTCTGTAATCAGTATACTGGTCTACTGAGCTACCATAGCTTGAAATCCATTTCTCTGTCATGATTATCTCCAGCTGTTTTGCACTTGAGGCAGCATCATACTGTGCCAGCACTGCGGTGATATAATTGGTTACGGCAGTTGTGCCTGCGAGTGCGGGAACCGTTTGCGCAGGTTTTACAAAATTAGTTACCACATAATCTACCTGTTTAAAAGACTCCGTCATGGCCTGTTGTAATTTTGCCTTGGCGTCACCTGCAATAACACCGGTCTTGATTAATTCTGCTTCCAGGTACAAGCGATCTGCATAGGTAATAAACCTGTAAGGTGCCGCCCCGGTGCCACTGGCAGAGGTGGCAGTACCGCCCTGGCCATCGTCATAACGGCCACCCACAGGGTAAATTCCGAGTAGTGACATTACGTTTTGCTGGCTTCTGTCGCGGTCTGGGCCAACCGAACCAAAATAAATAGAAACAAAAGCTCCATCCCTGTATTCAATAGGCGCGCTAAGGGTTGCAGCTGGTTTTATCTGGTTATAGATATAATAAGGAATACGCGGGTCTACAATATTTGTATTGATGTTTGGATTGTAGCCTTTAAGAATTTCATAAAACCAAGGGCTGATATAATTTCCACGCTGACCCGCAAAATAATCATTGAAACCAGGGTTTCTGTCGTCCGTTGCGCCATTAGGTCCAAAAGGCAGTAAAAAACTTTCCGTTGTAGTACTGATAAGGTTATTGGCGGTAAGCAGCGCATTTACCTGTGCAGCCACGTCAGACTTCAGCCTAATCTGGGTGTACATTTTTAATTTAATGGTGTTTGCTGCCTTGATCCAGTTGGTGGTGTTACCCTTGTAGATAACATCATCATTACCGGGTGTAAGCTTATTACCGCCAGTAGCACTTAGGTTACCAATGGCTTCATCGAGCAATGTAAATAACGCGGGATAAATATCTTTGCCCGCATCAAACTTGGGATACTTAACGCTGGTTTTAAATTTATTTGCTTCGGAAAAAGGCACATCGCCAAACACATCCACCATCTCGCTGTAGGCATAGGCCTTCAGTATTTTTGCAATGCCCGCATACTTCAGGTTGCCATCTGCTGTGGCGTGCGTGATTACATCTTCAAGGTTATTGAGCGTATTGAGGTAAACACCGTTCCAGGCCTTTCCAATAAAAAAATCATCTCCGGTAACCCCGTACTGATCAGTGTTAGCGCGTTGGGTAAGCTGGTGGGTATATACCGCCAGGTCTTGCGATAAACCACCGATGTTTCCGCCACCGATAGCCATGCTGATACCCAGATTTTGTTCTGCATTGGTAAGCAGTTTTGACACTGCAATACTGGTGGGATTATTTGGGTCAGTATTTATATCCAGTGCCTTTTTGCAGGATGAAGCCATGAGCAACACCGCCGGCAGCACGTATCTTATTTTTCGTAACATAGTTTTTTTAATTTTTTGCATTATCCTGATTAGAATGTAATGTTTAAGTTGAGACCGTAACGGCGTGTAGTGGGTGCTGCCGCCAGTTCAAATCCCTGCACTGAAGTAGAGCCGTAGCTGTTTACTTCAGGATCAAAATGAATGTACTTGGGGGTGTTGGGCGCAAGGTACCAGAGGTTGCGGCCGCTTAAGCTAACTACAACAGATCCTACCGGCAGCTTTTTAAATAACGTCTTTGGCAACTCATAAGAAAGGGTTACTTCTCTTAACCTGTACACCGTAGCATCATATACATTCCATTCAGTGGCTGTATTGCTGGCAAAGGTTTGTCCCAATGTAGAACCAGGAGAAAAATACAGATCGTTGGTGGTGATACGTGTTACATTGCGAATCTCATTTTTTGCGCCATCTAAGATGGGCTTACCGGTATTGGGGTCACCATAAACGCCTGGGATAATCCACAAAGTTTCCCTGTCTTTGGTATCAAGGCTAACACCACGTCCAAGCACATTCAGGATGGTAGTAGAGTAAATAGCACCACCTTTTGTCATATCAAAAAGTACGTTGAGTGAAAGTCCTTTGTAAGAAAGCGTATTGCCAATACCCAGTTTATAATCCGGGTTAGGATTGCCTACATTATAAAGATCAGAGCCAGAGTTCTGTGCGGTGGCCTGTATCATTGCGCCAGTGGCAGGGTTTATCAGCAAATTGCCCAGTGAATCACGTAAAGATTTTTGTCCGCGGAGATAACCAAAAGGCTGGCCTGCTTCAAGATAGGGAGAGATAGAAGTAAGTACGCCGCCGAGCGACAAACGCTCTGTACCTGCAATCAGCTCACGCACAATATTCTTGTTCTTGGTGAGAACGCCGCGCACTTCCCACCTAAAATTTTTGGTTCTTACGGGTCTTACCATCAGTTCTACTTCTATCCCTTCATTGGTAATTTTTCCAAAGTTGGTATAACCTTGTGTATAGCCGGAAGAAGCTGGAACAGAAATAGGCGCAATCAGGTTGGTAGAAGTTTTATTGTACCAGGTTACTTCCAGTTCTACCAGTTTCTTCAAGAAAGAAAGCTGTGTACCCACTTCAACTTCGGTCGTGAACTCTGGTTTAAGGGTAGGACTATTAGCTGTTGAGGGCAATGAAGCCGTGTTTTGCCCCAGGAAGTTAACACCCAGGATGTAGGCATCGGCCAATGAATAAGGCAGCGCGTCCCTGCCCACTTTAGCCCAGTTACCGCGAATTTTTCCGTAATCAAGTATGGGGCTGTGCATTTGCAGTGCGTCTGTGAAAACGATAGAACCTGCAATGGAAGGATAGAAATAACTCCGGTTGTTTACAGGAAGTGTAGAAGACCAGTCGTTCCTGCCGGTTACACCTAAAAATGCCCAGTCTTTATAACCAAGGTTTACTTCTGCAAACACGCCCATCAATCTCCTTCTTTCAAAATAGTCTCCATAGAAAAACCCATTTCCGGCACCCAGCACTTCAATACCAAAGTTTTGGGTAGAGGTGTTCTGTAAGGTGTAAATACCTGGTGTGATAAATATTTTACCGGTTTGTGCATTCCTGTTGACGGTGGCCTGGTAAAAATTATGTCCAACGGTGGCTTTAAAAGTAAAGGTCTTTGATATTACCGGGTTCATGGTCAGCAACACGGTAGACTCAAGCGTTTGCTTTCTATAATTGTCGAGTACAATACGTCCGAGGCCTTCTGCATCGCGTGAGCTGATCTCGGTTATTTCCTTTCTTTCCAGTGAGCTTATATTGGTTCCACCAGTGAAATCAATTCTTGCCCATTTGTTGATGTTGAAGTCGAGGTGCAAACCAGCCACTACCCTGTCTTCAGCAGTCTTGGCTTTATTGTATTCTGCATCCCAGCGGGGGTTATCAAAACCAGCGGGGCCAGGGTGTATTTCCCTGCCTTGCGCATCCTGGTAGGGCAGACCGGTGATATCCCAGTTACGTGCAAGAAACAAGGAACGTGCAAATTGCGAAGCGGTGGAACCCACCTGCTGCTCACCAAAAAAACCGCCGCCCTGGGTAGCGCGTGTATAACTGAAATTGCCACGCACATTTAAGCCAATTTTCAATTTAGTACTGCCACCAAAACTGATATTAGAGCGGTCGTACTTTGAATTGGGCACATAACCCCGGTGGTTAAGTTGTGAGGCAGTGAGTGCAACGGAAGATTTTTCATCGCCACCATTAAAGCCTACAGAGTTTTCGAGTACAGTGCCGGTTTTAAATAAATCCTTTACATTATTAGGATAAGCACGGTACTTCATATTGGCAGAGGGGAAAAGATCGGGGAAGGCGGCTTTATAATTTGCCCAGGCCGGAACTGAATCAAGCGCACTAAACGCTGCACCCCATGAACCGTTTGAACCACTGGAGTAATTGCCCTGCGCACCGGAACCATACAGGTTCTGGTATTCAGGAAGGTTGGCAATTTTTTCTATCGAGACTGAGCTCTTTACGTTTACTTCCAGCCCCTTACGGTTTCTGGCAGCACTACCAGATTTGGTGGTGATAATAATTACACCGTTAGAAGCCCTTGAACCGTACAACGCTGCCGCAGATGAACCTTTTAAAACGTTCATTGAAGCAATATCGTTAGGGTCAAGGTTAGAGATACCGCTTGAATAGGCGGTACCACCCGAAGTCTGGCTGCTTGAATTTACAAAGTCGTTACTATAAGATATACCATCCACAATAATCAACGGCTGGTTATCTCCAAAGAAGGAAGAATTACCCCTGATCTGGATGCGCGTTGCAGCACCGGGTGTACCCTGCGAAGTGCGGATATCTACCCCAGCCACTTTTCCCTGCAAGCCTTTTAATACATCGGGCTCAGATTTCTGCAACAATACATTGGGGTCTACTTTACTTACCGCATAGCCAAGTGCTTTCTCACTTTTCTTTACACCCAGTGCGGTTACTACCACTTCACTTAGATTGGCCTGCGTTTTCTCAACTTCCACATTTAACGTGTTGTCTGCACCAACCGTTACTTCTTTTGCCGTGATGTCTGTGGAACTTACCACCAGTACATCGCCCTGTTTCGCCTTAATGGAATAAGTACCATTGGCATCTGCTGATACACCGGCTTTACTGCCCTTGATTCTAACGGTGGCAAAAGGAACCGGGTCTCCCTTGGCATCCCGCACGGTGCCCGTGATAGTCTTGGTTTGTGCGAATGCCATTACCGTACATAGCAATAGCACACATAAGAGTGTACACAATTTTCTCATAACTGGAATAGTTTTATTTTTTAGCAGAAAGCAAATTATGGCCAGCATTTAACGGATGGTTTCCCAAACGTTAAATCAGACCATGGTTTATTACGCTCATTATGACACTAGGTAATTTTGATACGCTGCAAAAATTATAGAAAGATTAAGGTTTCTAGATAAGTTGATGTATGATTTTTTTATGATCAAATTATTTACCGCGCAAATACAGCGTCACTAGATTATTTGAGAGGGAGGTTTTCTTAGCACACTAATTTTATCTTATCATGTAGGGCATTTGATTCGATTATTTTTCTCTGCGGTAGTGAATGCAAAGTCAAGATAATTTTAGCTGATGAATAATTGGGCTTCAATCATTGTAAAGCATCAATGCCTCATTGTTATCTTTATTCGATGTGCAATTAACTAGCATAAACATGGCGCATCTTGCTTGATAAACGGCGATAATTATATATAGACGGTATTGATTAATGCTTCACTATCAGCTGCAGTTTTGCTTCCGTATGCCGATGGCCATTGATTTCATCTAGTCCGGACCCAATACTAGTTTTGCCTGCATAAATTGTTTGCGCCCATTTACCGCCAATTGAAATACGCATGGTCTTTCTCTTGCTGGCATTGTATATTTTGCTGATATCCCATTGAAGATTGAGATAGTACCGGATGCCTTTGTCATAAAAGAAAGGGATAGAGAAGCTATACGGCAAATCATTTTCGTAGGCGTACAGCCGTTCATTATAACCATCTGTTTCAAAATACTGCAGACGAATATTGCCAGACCAGTTTGACCTGGCCGGCGCACAGGCCATGGAAAGATAGCTGAGGAAACCCTGGGTATTTGAATGGCCTGTAGGTCGACTACTGTCCGGCGCCTGGTTGATGATAAGTTCTGCGCGATGGTCTAGTGACAATGCCCGGCTCAGGGCAATGCTCAGTTGCAGCCTGACATTATTTTTTGTAAGCGCAGACACATGATGGTTGGTGAACACCTCATCATCCAGATTCATCCATTTGCTTTCAGTTTTCCATCTAATGTACGCGGCGGCCTGTTTACCCGGCGTATAATTCAATTGTACCAGAAAATCTTTTCCGGTGCTGGGTGCATCTACACGATACCTGAGCCATGGAAATCTGGCAAGGTCTGCATAGGCATCCAACCGCCATGCAGCCGCGGGGCGAATAGATAATCCCGCATAAAACCCCTCTTCATTTACCGGGCTGCTGTTTTCTGTAAAGGCATTGGCGTTGACAGACTGGTAAGCCCTTGCCATCTTCCTGTACACAAGCGCTGCGTCTACATTGCTGTGCAGGCTTAGCACCGCAGCTGATAGCATTGCCGGATGAAGGTTCTTATCAGTGGCAAGCTCACCAAAAACATGCAGGTTCCTGAATGTATAACTGTAATCTATAGCCGCATTTATAAAATTGTTTCCCTGCAGCGCAAATAAATTATAAGGGCGGTCTGCCTTTTCAATGCTTTTGGAAAACCGGTAATACACAGTACTGATACCCCAATGAAGTTTGTTGCCGCTGTATTTCAATTGTGCACCCGCTGCTGTTTGCCGTTGCCCGTTCCGGTCTGCATTTTCTGCGCTGGTACGGTGATACCCGCCTGTCTGCA
>DATJGC010000473.1:0-3894 GCA_035495345.1 Chitinophagaceae bacterium
TTCCAATCGCTCAGGAGATACATACAGGAACCTGCAATTACTCTCGCACGCTGTTTTGAGAGTATTGATTACCTCGTAGCGTTTCATACCTGAGAAAATAGCAAAGGCGGTGATTCCTTTTTTGCGAAGGCTTTCTGTCTGGTCTTTCATTAAGGCAATGAGCGGACTGATAACAAGACAAAGTCCTTCCTGTGCCATGGCCGGTACCTGGTAGCACAAAGATTTACCTCCGCCGGTGGGCATGAGCGCCAGCGTATCCTGCCCGGAAAGCACAGATAGCATGATGGACTGCTGCAAGGGCCTGAAACTTGCATAGCCCCAGTATTGCTGCAGTACCTTTTGCAAATGGGCTTGTTGCGCAGCAGATGAATTCGGTTGATCATTACCGTTAGTAGATGACATAAGTTTTCCCTTCGGTAAAGCTTGCTGTCTGTCTTCTGCAGGGGGCAATGGTTTATGCATGCGCGGTTGTAGTCGTTTGCTATCCAATCATCAAAACGGTTGCAAAAAGCGGGCAAGGGAAATACACTACACCACTTTTTTTACAAACAGTCTTACGGAATTGATCACCAGTACAATATCACTGAGGCCCATAATCAGTGCTGCCGCGGCGGGCACAAACCAGCCAACAGCTGCAAACGGAATGGCAATAATATTATAGATAAACGCCCAGAAAAGATTCTGCCGGATGGTGATGAGGGTGTGTTTACCGATGCCCAGCGCCTCCGGCAGTTTTTGCAGGCCATGATTCATCAGCACCACATCTGCCGTCTGCATGGCCAGTTGTGAAGCATCGCTCATAGAAATACCGATAGTTGCTTTTGCCATGGCCGGTGCATCGTTGATGCCATCACCCACCATGGCCACAGGGCTGGTTTGGTTAAGCCTGCTGATGACGGCCAGCTTCTGCTCCGGTGTTTGTTCTGCCAATACCCGCTGAATACCTACGGTGTCTGCCAGTAGTTGGCTTTTGGCGATGCTATCGCCGCTTAGCAAAGTGGTCTGTACACCTCTTGCATTAAAATAAGCCACCACTTCTTTTGCCTCTGGCCGTACTTCGTCTTTTACGTCTATCCATCCCAGTAAGCGATCATTTTTAACCAGGTATACATTGTGTGTATCATCGGTGGTCATACCGGTGGCTATCTTATAAGAGCCAGCCATGTATACATCGCCCTCTTTAGTGATTGCCTTTACACCCAATCCTTTTATTTCTTCTACGTTTTGCCAGCGGATGAGCCTGGTTGTTTTCCACGCTGCACTGATGCATTGGGCAATGGGGTGGTTAGAGAATTTTTCAAGTGAATAGGCCAGCTGTTGAAACGCCTCTTCTGATAGCGTAGCATCTGTAATGCTGAAAGACTGAATGCTGAACCGTCCCGTGGTGAGGGTGCCTGTTTTATCAAACACAATATGACGGATGGTCTTAAATGCTTCCAGGCTCTTTGCATTCCTGAACAGGATGCCTTTCCTGGCAGCGCGTCCCAGGCCAACGGCAATAGCAGCGGGTGTGGCCAGGCCCATGGCACAGGGACAGGCTATCACCAATACGGCTACGCTGCGTAGCAGCGCGGGAGCTACCGCATGCAGCGCAAAATAGTTAATGGCAAAAGTGAGCACGGCAATACCCAGCACAATGGGTACAAAGATGGCGCTGATTTTATCTGCCAGCTCCTGCACGGGCGGTTTATCTCCCTGTGCTTTTTTTACAAGGTCAATGATATTGGCCAGTACAGAATGACTGGCAGCGGCAGTTACCTGGGCCTTTACCGTGCCATCGGTTAGCAGGCTGCCGCCGATGAGGCGTTCTTTTGCAACCTTGAACAAGGGGGCGCTTTCGCCGGTGATGATGGCTTCGTTAACGGTAGCTTCGCCCCATAATATTTTGCAATCAGCCGGCACCTGTTCGCCGGATTTTATCAAAATAAGATCACCTTCTTTTAATTGATCATTGGGTAACGGAAAGATGATCTCCTGCTGCTGATCATCAAAGGCAATCATATTGGCCATTACCTGTTGCTGCCGGGCCAGTTTATTCAGCGCACGCTGGGTGCTGGCAATGGATATTTCTTCAAGATAATTGCCGAGGAATACCAGTGTAATAATATTAGCCGTGGTTTCATAAAAAAGATAAGCCGGGCCAAGGTTAAAAACGGTGCCTGCAAGACTATATAAAAAAGCCGCGGTGGCACCCAGGGCAATCAGCACATTCATATTGGCAATGCCGGCCGAAAGCCCCTTCAGCGCGCTTCGTCCAAAAAATTGCATGCCTATGATGTACACAGGCAGGCAGATGGCCAATTGCACCCAGGGGTTCATGAGCCAGTGCCAATGAACGGGCAGCATATGCAGCATCAGCACCAGTGTAAAAGGCAGGCAGAGCAGCAGGCGGCGTAAAAATTTGTTGATGCCCTTTTTTGCATGCGTGGCCGGCGCTGTACCGCTGGCTACCACCGTATAGCCCAGATCATGAATACCTTTTTTGAGTTGCTCATCTGCTATCTTGCTGCCGTTGCGGGCAAACAACACCTCCCCGGTTACCGGGTTCACTTTTACTTCCTGCATTCCCTGCTTCTTCAGGTAAGAGGAGATAGACAACGCGCAATTGGCGCAGTCCATGCCTTCTACCTTCCAGTTTACCTGTTCCGCTGTTTCCATATCAATGCTTGATGAACGGTTTTGCCGCACTGCAAATTTACAACTTACCGGGGGAGCACCCGTAAAATAAGCCCCGCAGCTGCAAGTGGCCAATACCCCTGTACGCAGCAGGCCAGGCTTGCTTACATTTGCAAACAATTATTGTAACAATGAACAGCTCATGGAAGTTCACCCTCAGCGAGTTGCCGGCAGCCGCTGAGCGTTTTGCGCAAACCTACGGCACCCGTCGCGTTGTTGCTTTTCATGGAGCAATGGGCGCTGGTAAAACCAGTTTTATTCATGCCCTTTGTGATAGCCTGAAGGTAAGCAGCACGGTAAGCAGTCCTACGTTTTCCATCATTAATGAATACGGCTATCCGGGTGGTACCATTTATCATATAGACCTGTACCGGTTGCGCAATGAGGAAGAGGCCACCCGTGCGGGCGTGGAAGATTGTTTGTACAGTGGTCATACCTGCCTGGTAGAATGGCCAGAACGGGCCCCGGCACTTTTTCCCGAAGACACGGTGCATGTGTACCTTGAGCCTGTTGACGCGCAAACACGACTTATGAGCATCAGGCAGAAATAAGTATATTTGCCGACTGGCCTGCAAGGGCAGGCCGGCCGGCGGCCGTCTACTGCAAGCGTGGGCGCATTTTGTAGCAAACAATTATGTTATATGAGTGAATAATGCTGATAACACCACGCAATTATCCCATCACAAAACCTTCATAGCCACCATAACCAGTTTGCATGTTGCAGCCAAAGCCCATTATCAGCACCTCTTTCAGTTTTGAAACCTTAGAAGAAAAGTTAGACGTAAAACCAAAGGGCTCTGAGCTACTGATAGGAATTCCAAAAGAAACGGCCTTCCAGGAAAATCGTATTGCCTTAACGCCCGACGCGGTAGGTGTACTGGTAAGCAATGGCCACCATGTAATGATTGAGCACAATGCGGGCGATGCTTCTCACTATCGTGATAAAGACTATGCCGAAGCCGGTGGCAAAATTGTCTATGATAAAACGGAAGTTTACCGTGCACCCTTGTTGGTAAAGAGTGCGCCGGTGATAGAAGAAGATTTACCTTTTCTGCAACCTAACCAGGTCATCATTTCACCCATTCACCTCAGCGTTCTGAAGTCAGAGATCCTGGAGAAAATGATGGAGAAAAAGATAACCGCTATATCTTTTGAGAACCTCAAAGACGATAGTGATTCATACCCCATTGTACGCAGCATGAGTGAGATTGCGGGCAG
>DATJGC010000474.1:0-7080 GCA_035495345.1 Chitinophagaceae bacterium
CTATTTTGGTGATAAAACTTTTAACGCTTCACTTGTTGGGAATCTACGCCCAACCATTTTGATGATGGCGGCTTCAACTTCCTGCAGAATACCACCAACCTTGATTTTAATAAATCATTTTCAGGTGTGGGCGAAGGTTTAAACCTTGGGCTGGGTGCAGAATTCAGGTACGAGAAATACAGCATTTACCAGGGAGAACCAGCTTCCTATGAAGGATATGCCAAAGACGGCATCATATATCCAAACCAGGTTGGCACCGGCAATTTTGATTCATTGAGAGTACCAGCAGCAGGCGCGCAGGGTTTCCCGGGTTTCAGCAATACCGATGCAGTAACTGCCCACCGCAGCAACGTGGCGCTGTATGCAGATGCTGCCGTTGATATTACAAAAGACTGGCTGGTAGATGTGGCCGCACGTTTTGAAAACTACTCAGACTTTGGTGCTGTTGTCACCGGTAAGATTGCCACGCGGTATAAAGTAGCCTCCAACTTCAATGTAAGGGGTTCCATCAGCACGGGTTTCAGGGCACCTTCACTGGCACAGATTCATTTCAGCAATACACTTACTTCTTTTAGTGGCGGACAACTGGTACAATCACTGATAGCACCCAATACCAGCATTATAGCAAGGGCTGCCGGCATTCCGGATCTTAAAGAGGAGACCTCCGTTAACGGAAGCCTTGGCTTTTCATGGAAGCCCATCAGAAATCTTACGGTTACACTTGATGGTTATATAGTAAAAGTAAAAGACCGCGTGGTGCTGTCTGGCCTCTTTAGCAAGGATGATGCAACACTGCCTACTTCCTTTACCAGCCAGTTCCCGGCAGAAGTATCCACGGCGCAATTTTTTGCCAATGCGGTGAACACTACCAACTATGGCCTTGATGTGGTAGCAGATTATACCATTAAATGGCATAAGAACAACCTGAAGCTATTGCTGGCGGGCAACCTGCAGAAAATAAACATAGACGATATTCATGTGCCGTCTGCGCTGAACGACAGCAAGCTGCACCGTAAAACCTTTTACAGTGATCGTGAAGAAGCGTTCCTTAAAGCCTCCGCACCCACAGGCAAGGCATCGCTGGGCATAGACTACAGCAGGGGCAAACTTGGATACGGTGCGCATATTACTTATTATGGAAAGATAAAGCTGCTGGGTTTTGGCGATGGCAGCGCGCCAGATCCTAATGACCCCAATAGTTTCGATAATCCAAATTATTCCGGTATTAACCCAAGGGTGCCTGCAGACAGCAACGCCAGCGTTTACCTGCCGGAGGTATTTAATTACAAAGGAAAAGTAACGGTAGACCTGTACGTTTCTTACAAACTCTCCAAGCACCTTACGGTTTTTGCCGGTGCAGACAATATCTTCAATGTGCATCCTAACCTGGGGGTAAACCCCTTTGCCAAAGGATATGCGCAAGACAATGAAAGCGGTGGGGCATGGGATTCTGTGCAAATGGGCTTTAATGGCAGAAGGCTATTTGGCAAGCTTGCGTTTGATTTCTGACGTAACGCGCACTTTCAATAATTCAAATAAAAAAAGCCGGAGAAAATTTTCCGGCTTTTTTTATGCAAAGGCTTTTTATTTTACAGCAGCAGTGTACAACCCGTTTTTTATTGCGTAGATGATAATACCTGCCGTATTCTTTGCATTCATCTTCTCCAGCATCTTCATGCGCAGTCCTTCTACGGTACGCACGCTTAGAAATACTTTGGCGGCTATTTCTTTATTGGTAAGCCCATCGCAGATATGCACTATGATTTCTTTTTCACGATCACTGAAGACGGGCTTCACCTCATGTTTGTAAGGGTTGAACTTGCTGCGCGCCACCATTTGCGCCAGCTTGTGAGAGGTATGTTTACAATAATAAGGTTCATTGTTATAAACTGATTTGATGGCATCTATCATTTCATGTTTGTCTGCATTTTTGAGCAGGTATCCTTTGGCGCCCACTTCCAGCATTTCTACAATCAGGTCGTCTTCATCAAACATGGTAAGGGCAATGATGCCGATGGTGGGATAATGCTCGGCAATATGTTTGGCGGCTGCCGCACCGTCCATACGGGGCATTTTTATATCGGTGATAACAACATCAGGTTTCAGCAGTTTAATATGTTCTATCAGCTCTTTACCGTCTTCTGCTTCGGCCAGCAGGTCAATTTCAGGCTGTTTTTGTAGCATCAGGCGCAAGCCATCCCTGAAGATCTCGTGATCGTCTGCAATAATCACTTTAATGCTGCCATAAGTATCCATAAGCAAGAGTTTCTAAAGAGGAATTTCAATGGTGTAGGCGGTACCCTTATCGGTTGTGGAAACGCAGTTGAACTCACCGCCCATCACTTCAGTACGGCTCTGCAAATTACGAAGTCCCAGCCCGGAATTATCACGAATTTTTGAGAAATAGTCGAACCCCACCCCATTGTCTGCGGTCATCAGAAAAAGGCGGTCTCCCTGGATGCTTATTTTGATAATGAGCATGCTGGCGCGGGCGTGTTTAAGGGTATTGTGGGTGATTTCCTGTACTATCCGGTAAAGGTTGATTTCTTTATCCTGCGATAGTTCCAGGTCCTGCTCGCAGATGAATTTCACCGGTAGCTTATAGGCATCCTGTGTGTTATCAATAAATTCAACAATAGCGTTTTTGAGGCCTTTCCGCAGCAGCGTATTGGGCATCAGGTCGTTTGATATTTCGCGCAGCTTGGTGATAATGCTGTCTATATAGTGGCTGGATTTTTCAATGATGTACATATCACCGGGGTCGGTAGTTTCCAGGTTATTGATTTGCAACTTTACGGCAGAGAGCAGCGGCCCCAGTTCATCATGAAGATCGGCCGCAATCCGCTTTCGTTCATTTTCCAGCGTATCTATTTCTGCCTGTATCCTTTCCTTGTGCATACGCAGGCTGCGCCGCTGGTAGCGGATGGCAGTAATAATAAAGTAGGAAATTACTATCCCTACTATAATTACTACGGCAATAAGAGCGTCGTAATATTCTTTTTCCGGGGTATCCATATTACTGCTACTGCGTACAAGAGGTTTACAAATAGGTTTGAGTATGTATTAATAAGCTGCAAATTGTCTTTGAATGATTTGCTGACATGTTTAAAGACACCGGTAGAAATATCGGTGGCCCTGGTAAGTATGAAAAATGAATAAAAGATGATAATGCCAATGCATATCCAGAAGCGTGCATTGGTAAATATATTGATGCGCTGTTGTACAACAATTTTATTAAACGTGGTTACGCTGAAAAATATGAGTGCCGCTGAGTACAGCAACAGGAATGCATTGTTGATATGGGAGAAGCCGGAGAGAAAAAAGGTGATGCCTGCCCATACCGGCAGCGCGCCCAGCACAATGGCCAGGATGGCTTTTTTATTGCGGTTAAAGAGTCCCCAATTGTGGAATAACCAGGCAAAGAGGCAAAAATCAATCAAAGAAAAGATATTGATTGTTTTATTAACGGCGGCTTCTGTAGTCTGCATTTTTATAAAGAGTTCTACCAGCAGCACCGTCACCAGGTTATAAAGAAAGGGATAGTAAGAATTGTCAATGACCTTCCATCTTACTATCCCTATGGAAAGGGGAATAAGAATACTCATGCTCAGTAAAAACTCTACTGTAGGGTTCATGGATGGGCAGACGCTTTGTACAATAAAAAGACTTTCAAATTAATTTTCTGTTGGCTGGCCATGGCAGCACTGGCCGTATTCCAGTCCTACTTCATCCTGGGTAAGGCGGGTGCCGGCGCGGTTGGTAGGGCGGGTGATGAAAAGGTCTTTGCCCTGGCTATCGGTACCTACAATGATGAGGCGAAGGTCTTTTTTGCGGGTGCTGCCGGCTGTTAATCCATAATAAATGCGGATGCCCACACATTTGGGGTCTTTCAGCAGTTCCAGTAAAGCCGTCTTATTAAAGCCTTCAGATTCGGTAACAAAGAGCTCAGGGTCTCTCCGGGTGATGCTGTCTGCATTGAAAGCCCGCCTGAACTGCATGATTTCTGTTTTGGGTATGTAATGGTCAACCTTTGCCAGTGCAGAGCTGTCTGGCAGGTTGGGGATATAGACACCACTATCGGTGCCTTTGCCGCCGCCGCCTGCGCCTCTGTCTGTGCAGGAAGAGAGGAGGAGGAAAATGGTAAATGCGGCCAGGAGAAAGAGGGGAAGCAGAGCGTTGCGTAATCTGGTGGTAAACATAACGGTGGTTTTAAGTTAATAGTTCGTAAAAGTACGCGTGGCGGCATATTGGGCCTTGCGTAGAACTACCTGACTTCTTCGTTATTGGTACGCAGCAGAATCAGTAAGAAAATCCTTGTAGATATTTTGAAATTACTCACCTTTGAAAACGCATAGCGGCCGTAGCCCAAGCCAGCTAAGCGGTTCAGCCCACCCGTTGAAAAGCGAGACGACCTTTTACAGTAACCTTTAAAATTTCCATTATGAGACAGCCACCTACTGCCACCAGCAGAAAAAATGCGGGCAAAGAAGAAACCCCTTCGTATTTGCGTACAAATCCAAAACCTTTAATGGGAGATTCTATTGAGGTGATGGAAGTGTACTACCGTGAGCGTATTCTATCTTTTACCAGCATGCTTGAACAACTAAACGTGTTGGAAGATGCCCCTGAGATTGAGTTCCTTTGCCGTGAAATTATTGAGGGCCGCGCCAAGCTCCTACAGCTGGCCACCAAGAAAAGATTTTCTGCCTGATGCCCTGCCCACCACCCCTTGAAATAGCTTGTTAACCATACTTCTTTCTACCACGTACACAAACGCGCCCGGTTTTACCAACCGGGCGCGTTGCATTTTAAAGGATACGGATTGTTACGGGCATTGATGAGGGTAGCGTTGGGATGATGCTTCGGTTGCCGACTAACTTACACTTACCTATACAGCCAACGGCCCTGGCGTTCTATACCAGCGCAGTGAGCTTAAAACAACCGGCCCTGTTCTCCAGGTCTTCTAAAGAGACTTGTATTCAGGCTCCAGTCTTCTGCATTCATTCCGTAGAGCTTACCATATTTTTTATATTGCTGCGCCACTATCTCCGCAATGCTGCCTTCACCGCGCATGCGCACGCCCCAGCGGGTATCATTTACTTTACCATCATGACTTTGTTCTATGAGGTGCCAGACCTTGTCTGCCCTGTCTGGAAAATTCTTGTACAACCAATCATGAAAGAGCAGTTTTATGGCGCCATTCAGGCGGATGAAGGTGTAAGCCGTAAAGCTGGCGCCATGATCACTCGCGGCCTTCATGATGCGTTGCATTTCATGTTCATTCAGACCGGGTATCATGGGCCCCATCATCACCCCCATTCTTACACCTGCCTTACTCAGCTCTTCTATTACTTTTAGTTTTTGCCTGGCCGTAGTGGTACGCGGCTCCATAATACGCCGAAGGTCTTCATTAAAGGAAGTGATGGATACCATGGCAGATACCAGCTGTTTGCGCGCCATTTCCTGCAGCACGTCTTTGTCTTTTAAGATCCAGGCATTCTTGGTGAGTATGCCCACGGGCTGGTTAAACTCATTGCACACTTCCAGCAAAGAGCGGGTAAGCCGATAGCGCTGTTCTGCCGGCTGGTAGCAATCTGTGTTGCCACTGAGCATAATAGGTGCGCAGACCCATTTGGGGTGCATAAGGTATTTGCGGAGCAGCTGCGGTGCATTCTTTTTCACTATGATCTTTTGTTCAAAATCCATTCCGGCGCTGTAACCCCAGTATTCATGCACATTGCGCGCATAGCAGTAAATACAGCCATGTTCACAGCCTGCATAAGGGTTCATACTATAGCCCATGCCCACGTCTACACTCTGTACAGCGTTTACAATGGTCTTTGATTCCTGTTCTATGTATTGGGTAGCCAGTGAAGGTTCTTCCCAATCGTCAATACCTTCTACATGGTCACGTGAAACGGCTGTTTTAAAAAAACGATTGGGTGTATTTATTTGCGCGCCTCTGCCGGCATGATAAGGGTCAGTTTCGTCCCTTTTTCTTGCAGACACCTTAAAATGATCCTGTGGTAGTTTTTCTGCCATAACAAACTAATTGATTTAGGTAACCACAGAGACAGGGAGATAACACGGAGACAGAAAGACATGCCGTTTAGGCAACGAATAAGATAGTAAAATGAACCAGCCTGGCTACTCATGAACAACTGGCAAGCTGGTAAAGGCTGAAATGAATTTAAACCCGTAAATGCAAAATCCTTATGTAAATAAAATTTTCACTTGATGAGAATTTATAGATGATTGTTCAGCGAATGATTCATTGATTACTTATTGATTGCTCATTTATTGATCATCCGCCGGATACCGTCTTTCATCAGCGGCAAATCAAAATTCAGTATATAGCCCAGCCTTTTCCCCGTAAGCCGAAGATGACTGAGCAACTGTGCCTCCCATAAAAGCTGTTGCGCGGGGCCCGACTTTATTTCTATGATGACCAGGTCATCTGCCAGCAGGTTTATTTGCAGTCCGCGTTCAATCACCATATCACCATATACGAGCCTGAACCATTGCTGCTGTGTAAAAGGAATATTTCTTTTCTGCAACTCATAACAAAAGCATTTTTCATAAACGGCTGCCAGCAAACCCGGTCCCATACTCCGATGCACGGCAATAGCACTGTTTACAATTTCAGCCGTTAACCATTGCTCTCTCTCACTGATGGGTTGAAAACCCTTTACCTCCCGTTGTACCTCCTTCATACCCATCAAAAATTGATTATCATATACTACCCCCAGGGCACCATCCGCGCGCAAGGCAATTCCTCACTACCTCCATTACCTAATTACGTAAGCCAGCAATCCTTGACAAATACCCATATTAACCTGGCCGGCCTTCCTTTCCTCTTAAGGCCTCAGCCGGAACAACTGCGCTACCTTAAATTCATCCAACGCAAAATGACGCCGCAACAATAATAACTCCTCCAGCATGAATGTGGCAAGAAAGGGCATCTGTAATTTCTCAGCACTAAACGGAGCTACGTTCTCCGCAGCAAGCGCCGGTGCAATACAAAGCTGCGGCCGCAGGTTGCGTTTGGCGGGTGGGTAACCAGACGACTGTATCAATTCA
>DATJGC010000475.1:0-8129 GCA_035495345.1 Chitinophagaceae bacterium
AGCACCCGTGCCGGCATGTATCACCACGTAGGCATCTACAAAACCATCTCCATCATTATCATAAATAGCAAAGTTTACGGCCGGGTTGGCCTTTACTGCCGCATCCTTTGCCATGGTGCGTGCATTAGGCGCAGCGCCGCCTGTGCCGGACGCGCCATGGGCGTATTGTGCCATGGTCATCGGCATACGGTAGGGACCCACCACCTGGCCCTGTATATCCACCATGCCGTGTGTTACCTCGCGGTAATATTCACGCACACTTCCGGTGGCAATAGACCCCAGTGAAAAAAACAGCTGCTCAAAATGTGCTTTTGTCTGCGTCATGACCTTATCAGAAAAATCTACCAGCACTACAATTACCCTTACCGTACCACGCAAAGGCGCACGGTTAAGTCCGGCCGAGCGCGCCACGGACGCTGTGGTACCCACCGGGAACATGGTACCCGGATAAATAAGTCCGTCGTTAAAACCAACCGGTTGATCCTGTTTGATTCCAATTTTGCCTGCCAGCAGCCCGCGCGAAGTACTGTTTTTTATTTTCTTCATCTCATCATCAATCTTCTTCTTCAGTTCAGGCGAGGGGGCAATCATGCAACGATCTCCATCGTCTGTTTTTTGTGCCTCGGTGTGGATGGTGGTGAAAGCATCCAGCAGCGTGGATTTTTTTTTCTGGGTCATGATAGAAAGGTTTAATTGTAAATAAAAAAGTTTTAAACGTATACGATGCGTCTGCAGGCGGTATGGCCGGCAAGGATAAACAAACAGGTGATAGGGCTTGCTACTTTTCTCTATTCGCGGAAGCTGGAGTGCTACTAAAAAGAATCAAAAAGGAGTATTCAGGAACTTTACAGATTGAAAATTAGAACAAAAATGTAAGCAGCCCAATACTTTTTTTGTGGTATATACCATGCAATTTCGGCCAGCAGGGGCAGCTTATCAATACTACAAAACGGGTACTGCAAAGGGCAAAGCGGGTCTCGAAAAGTACTTTGTATGGGGCATTAACAAAAATCCCCTGCAGCCAGGGCTGCAAGGGATTTACTATGCTGAATTATACCGGGTGTTACCTGGAAGAAGAACGTTTTCTTGCCGTTTTCTTTGCCGCTTTCTTCCTGGGTGCGGTCTTACGGGCGGTTTTTTTAGCTGCCTTCTTAGCTGTTTTTTTGGCGGCTTTCTTTGCACCCGCTTTCTTTGGAACTTTTGCGCCGGCCTTTCTTGCTTCAGACAAGCCAATAGCGATGGCCTGTTTACGGCTGGTCACTTTTTTACCACTGCGGCCACTCTTTAACTGGCCTTTCTTTTTTTCATGCATTACTTTTTCAACTTTCTCGCCTGCTTTTTTAGAATACTTTGCCATAGTGTTTATTTTTTGAAGTTAACAGGTTAGTAGTACAGCATACGAGGGTCATTGTAGAGAGTTACAAGAAAATGAACCATTATTTCATTCCTTTCTTGATATCCTTTATACGCATCAGGTGATGTTCCAGTGTGGGGATGGTGTTATCAGCAAATGCTTTTACTGCACCGTCAGAAGTTTTGCCAGAAACCTTCTTAAACAGGTCGAGCGTTTCCTCATGCCCTTTTACCATTGTGTTTACATACTCCTTATCAAAATCTTTTCCTGTTTTTTTGCCGAGGTCGGTTGCTTTCTTTTGTTCATCATCTGAGGGAGCGGCTGGCAGGGTTACATTTCTTTCGGCAGCCAGCGCCTTGATTTTTTCATTGGCTGCGCCGTGGTCAGCAATCATCATATCAGCAAAATGCTGCACTGCAGTATCAGTGGCTTTTTCTTTGGCCAGTTGCGCAAGGGCGACCTCGGCCATGCCGCCGTTAGCTGCTTTTACCAGGAAGCTGGTGCTTTCTTCATCTGTCTTAATGGGCTCATTTACTGTGTTAGCTGCGGTGTCTGCTTTTTGCTGGTTGGCAGAATCGGCTTTTTCAACACTGTCTTTAGATGATTCATTGTTGCCACAAGCGGCAAGGAAAATAACAGCTGTAAGAGGAATCAGGATCTTTTTCATAATAGTTTTTTTTGTGTTAAATCGAGAAGAAATATTCGTGCCATAGCTGGCTTGCTGTATAACATAATAGGAGAGAATATAGGCTGGGCAGGAAATTCCACAAACCATTTACGCCACCTTCTCAAAGGAATAATGACCTTTAATATGTTTGTTCAGGAAACTTCCTTTGGAGCTGGCCGATTTCATGGCATCATATACAACTGCCGGCACATCTTTGTACCTGTATACTGTACCGGATACAAATACCACCTCTAAGGTGGCGGTAGCAGCATAATAATGTATGCGCGCAATAACTGAAGAGGGCATACCAGCATGTAAGTTTATACATCAACTCCCTCAACGCCCATGCCGGTCACTAATTGTAGTTACCGGAGGTGATATGGTAGACCTTAAACTCACCGGCTGCCAGTTGCAAGTTCTCTCTACGTTTAATTTTGATGGGCTCGTCTGTGAAAAGATCATTGTAGTTACCCGGCAGCGCAGGGTGGTCTAACTTAAAGGATGCCTTCTCCTTTGAAAAGTTGAGACAGACCAGCACCCTGTCTTGCTGGCGGCGACAGAGGTATACCAGTACATCCGGGTGTTCAGATGGCAGGATGATGACAGAAGCACTTTCCTGCAGTGCCTTATTATGCTTGCGAATGCTAAGCAGGGTGTGGTAAAAATCGTTCAGTGTGCACTCCCCTTCCCAGTCAATAGCATCTTTTTCAAAAAATGCAAGCCTTTTTACATTGGGTTTCTCCTGGCCGGAATAAATCAGCGGTATGCCCGGCCATGTGCAGGTGAATACGGCCATGGCCATGGCGGCAATTCCGTATTTCTCGTACTCGGTGCCGTAATACGTGTTCTCGTCATGGTTAGAGGTGAAGAGTAGTTTTCTTGAGCCAATCGGGTATTTTGAGTAATTGTTGAGCAGCGGCAGTATGTCTGCCAATGGCAATTCGCCCAGCATGTATTTATCCAGCCCACGCATTACTTCCCAACCATAGGTAACATCAAAGGCCTCATGGTATTCAGGCACCTCACATTCTGCCAGCCAGAACAATGGCTTCACGGCATCGCATTCGCCGCGCGCTTCCACCCAAAAATCAATCGGTACAGTACGCGCCATATCGCAACGAAAGCCATCAATGTCAAATTCTTTGATCCAGTATTGCATGGATTGTATCATCTCCAGTCGCATTTCCGGTATGGTATAGTTAAGATCAATGACATCTATCCACCCGTGCAGGTCTACAAAATTGCCTTGTTCATCACGGTGGTACCATTCAGGGTTTTTGGTGGTCCACTGGTGATCATAACCGGTGTGATTGGCCACCCAATCAATGATGACCTTCATACCGAAACTATGGGCGGTGCTGATGAGTGATTTAAAATCGTCTGTAGTACCGTAAGCAGGGTCAATAGACGTATAAGAACTGGCTGCGTAATAACTGCCGTAAGTACCTTGTCGCTTTTCTACACTGATGGGCGTTATGGGCATGAGCCAAAGAATATCGATGCCCATCTTGTGCAGGCGCGGAATATGTTTGATGAATGCCTGCAGGGTTCCTTCTGTTGTATATTGCCGAACGTTTACTTCATAAATATTACTTCCGTTGGCCCATGAAATGATAGGAAAAGCTATACTCATTGGTTGAATTTGTACCAGCTACAAATCAAGTACTGTACCAGTTGACATCCTACACCAGTTTGCTTAACAGACTAAAAACATGTTGGGCGTATTTCAATTGCAGGAGCGGCGGGTCTATTTTCTGTGCAGTAATTTTCCCACGGGCTATAATTTTGGATTTTCTTACTATGGCATAATATGCAAACAGCTTATTGCCTGATGCCGGCACCGGGGAAGCGTAACCCGTAATACCCATTCCCCAGTGGCTGCCAAAGCGCTCGCATACATGCAGGGCCATTTCATCCGCCACTTTTTGCGATACACAATTGACGGCCGCAGCATGCAGCGGCTCTACCTGCAAGTGCCGGTACTTCTGGCCAAGGTTGTAAGCAGTAATGCCGCCATGGTAGAAGCTGGCAGCATCGGGTATATTAGACAGGCCGTACTGGAGAAGTCCTGCAGTAACACTTTCTGCCACCGCAATGGTTTCTTTTCTACGCAGGAATTTTTTACCAATGTTCTCCAGTATTTTTTTGTTGAAAAGCTGCTGACTTTCTTCTGTTGTTTGTTTCATAGAGGTAATGGGTTTATAAGATTAATGAATACTTGCCGAATGACACTTGTATATGATTGGCATGATGCCAAACCTGTACCAACTGAATTTGAGGCATGCTGTTTGGTTACCAACAAAAGACATCAATATCATTTTATAAAAAAACATTGACTTATGCCAAACGTTAAATCATCACCGGCTAAAAGCAAGAAAGCAACTACCGGTTCACAAAGCCGTTCACAGAGTGGTTCACAGAACAAAGCCGCAGGGCAGGGCAATTCTCAGCTGGATAAATATTTTACAGACTCGCTGAAAGATATCTATTGGGCAGAAAAAGCGCTCACCAAGGCATTGCCTAAAATGCAGAAAGCCGCTACTACAGAAGAGCTGAAAAGCGCCATAGAAGACCATCTTGCGCAAACTGAAGAACATGTATCAAGACTGGAACAAATCTTTGAAATACTCGGCAAGAAGGCCCAGGCAAAGAAATGCGATGCCATGGAAGGCATTATTAAAGAAGGAACTTCTATTGTGGAAGAAACAGAAGACGGCAGCATGACACGCGACGTAGGCATCATCATGGCCGCCCAGAAAGTGGAGCACTATGAGATTGCTACTTATGGCTCGCTGGTACAACTTGCTAAAACAATGGGTGTTGACGAAGCCGCTAATATTCTTCAGCAAACACTGGATGAAGAAAAACAAACAGATGCAGGCCTTAGCGAAATAGCTGAAAACAACATTAACTGGGAAGCTGAGCAGGAAGGTGCAGAAGAAGAAGAAGAGTGATAATTACAGATACATTGAATGGCCAGGAGTAATTTCCTGGCCTTTTGTATTTAGCAGCATTACCCGCTTGAGGATATTGCGTAAAAAAAGGAACGCCTTTGTGTAAACACTTGCACAAATAAAAACTATCGCAACACCTGCTTTTGTCCCTGTAAATATTTTAAAACTTATTGTATGATTTTACGTGATGGATATACACCCAGCCTTTGGCAGTCTACCGTGCAGCCCTATGTTAGCAGCAGTAAACCTGACCCTGCTGCAACCTATGATGTAATCATTGTAGGGGGAGGCATTACCGGTATCAGCACGGGTTTAATGCTGCAGGAAGCCGGCCTGCGTTGCCTGGTGCTGGAAGCACGCAATCTTTGCTTTGGAACCACCGGTGGTACAACGGCACACCTGAATACGCTGCTGGATACGCCTTACAGCACCATCGAAAAAAAATTCTCTGCCACGGCTGCGAAGCAGGTAGCTGCAGCATCCGCAGCAGCCATTGCCACGGTGAGAAGGAATATTGACCAACATGGCATTCAATGCGGTTTCAAAGAAGCAGACGCCTACCTGTTTGCACAAACAAAGCAACAGCAAAAAGAACTGGCGGATATTTTTGAAGCTACTGCCAAAGCAGGGGTTTCAGTAAGTCTTACAGATGCTATTCCCTTTCCTTTTACACTGGTGCAAGCCATAAAGGCGGGCGGCCAGGCAAAGTTTCACCCAGTAGACTATGTGCATGGCATTGCCACTGCTTTTGAGAAAGCGGGTGGGTGTATTTTGCAAGAATGCAGGGTTACGGCGCTGGAACATTCACCTATTACTACAGTCACCACCCCCCAGGGTAAGTTCAAGGCCGGGCATATTGTATATGCTACCCACATACCACCAGGCATCAATCTTTTGCACCTCCGTTGTTCTCCGTACCGATCTTACGCCATGGCCTGCCTGCTAGACAATGAAGCTTACCCGCAGGACCTTGCTTATGATATGGAAGATCCTTATAACTACTACCGCACACAAACGATCAATTGTGTAGATTACCTCATTGCCGGAGGTAAAGACCATAGAACAGGAGAAGAAGTAAACACGGAGCATTTATTTACTGAGTTGGAGGCAACGGTGCGCACAAACTTTAATGTAAAAGAAGTGGTGTACCGCTGGTCTTCACAATACTTTGAACCCGCAGACGGCCTGCCCTATATCGGTCATCTGCCAGGGCAACCCAGCAATGTTTTTGTAGCAACCGGCTTTGGTGGCAATGGCATGACGTATAGCCATGTGGCTGCACGTGTGTTAACAGATATGATTACGGGCAAAGACAACGAACTTTCTTCGCTCTTTTCGCCATCACGCATAAAACCCATTGCAGGCTTTACTGAATTTGTGGCCCACAATGCAGGCGTAGCCGCCAACTTCGCCGGCAAATTGTTTTCTGCAGAGAAGCTGCATGAACTGGTAGAACTGGCACCCGGCGAGGGCAAAATTGTGCAGCATGAAGGCAAGAAAATGGGTCTGTTTAAAGATGAGGGCGGACAGCTACACGCCGTTAACCCTACCTGCACGCATATGAAGTGCGAAGTAAAATGGAATGCTGCGGAACAATCATGGGATTGCCCCTGCCATGGTGCGCGCTACGATTGCGATGGAAAGGTCATCACGGGCCCTGCGGATCATTCGCTGGAACAAATTAACCTGGCGGCGCTGGAAGAAAAAGCCCGCTCTGCTGCATCATAGCCCCATAGAAAAAAGCATCCCCATATGTCACTAGCAAAATATAAACAGAAGAGGAGTTTCTCCAAAACACCTGAACCCACAGGCGGCAAAGCCAATAGCAAAGAACTACGTTTTGTAATTCAGAAACATGATGCGTCTCACCTGCACTATGATTTCAGGTTGCAGATGGAAGGCGTTTTAAAAAGCTGGGCCGTTCCTAAAGGGCCCTCTACAGACCCCGGGGTAAAACGCCTGGCCATGATGGTGGAAGACCATCCGTTTGATTACCGCAGCTTTGAAGGCATTATTCCTAAAGGACAGTATGGGGGCGGTACCGTAATTGTGTGGGATGAGGGCTATTATGAAACCGCAGAGGAAAGTTTTGACGACGCCGCTGCCATGGAAAAAAACCTCCTGCAACAATTGCGCAAAGGAAAACTGGTGATAAGAATGCATGGCAGCAAGCTAAAAGGAGATTATGCATTGGTAAAATCTTCTTACCGCGGGGAGAATACCTGGCTGCTAATGAAATTAAAAGACAAGTACGCCAAGACGAGCGATATTACAAAGAAGGATAAATCGGTGCTTTCCGGCAAAACCATTGCACAAATGGAAAAAGCACCTGATAAAGTGTACGGCCAGGCCGGTAAAAAGTTGATTGCTAAAAAGACTGTAAAAGAAAAAGCCGTGCCGGTGAAAAATGCCGCTGCAAAAAAACCCGCAGCCACCGCTTCGAAAAAAAAAACAGTCCCCGCAGCCGTAGGGGTAAAAGCACCCTATCCTGAAACACTGGCGCCCATGCTGGCAACATTGGTAGACAAACCGTTTGACGATGAACGCTGGCAGTACGAGGTAAAATGGGATGGCTATCGCGCCCTTGCACACCTGCGCAAAGGAAAAATTGAACTTAAATCACGCAACAACAAATCATTCAACGAGAAATTTTACCCCATCTTCAAGGCCCTGAAAGATATTCATGCAGATGCGGTGCTGGATGGTGAGATCATTGTTTCTTCTGATGAAGGAACCGCCAATTTTGGCGATCTCCAGAACTGGCGCAGTGAAGCGGATGGCAGGCTATTATATTATGTCTTTGATCTGCTATGGCTGAATGGTTATTCGTTGATGGACTTACCGCTGCACGAACGGCGTGCGCAACTAACGGCCCTGATACCCGAGCATGAAGTCATCCGCGTGAGCCAGACCTTCGAAGCTACCGGCACCGAGTTCTTCAAAGTAGCCTCCAGTATGAAGCTGGAAGGCATCATGGCCAAAAAAACGGACAGCCCGTATATACCCGGCGCAAGAACAAAAGACTGGTTAAAGATTAAAGCGAACAAACGACATGAAGTAGTTATTGGCGGATTTACACAAAATGAAGGCAGTGCAAAAAAATTCAGCTCTCTACTGGTGGGCGTTTATGAGAAGGATAAGTTTGTGTATACCG
>DATJGC010000476.1:0-5179 GCA_035495345.1 Chitinophagaceae bacterium
GCAGGGTAGTCTATACCAACTGGTGGCGGGCCCTGCTCATTTTCTGCATTCTTCACCTGCTTGTTTACCCCGCCAGCAATGGCTATAACAGTTATATGGATCGAGATAAGGGCAGCATTGGAGGTATCCGTCAGCCCATGACACCCACGGTTGAACTTTTTATCGTTAGCTTCCTGATGGACCTGGCCGCTGTGCTCTTAAGCCTGCTGGTGAGCGTTTACTTTGCGCTGGGTATTTTGCTCTACATCCTGGCCTCGCGCGCTTACAGCTACCGGGGCATCAGGCTGAAGCAGTACCCGCTGATTGGTTATTGCACGGTGGTGATCTTTCAGGGTGCCGTTACCTTTTGGCTGGTGTATTATGGCTGTCATGAACCTTTAACGTTTAACGTGCCGGCTATCGGTATGGTGGCCAGCAGCCTGCTTATTGGTGGCTTTTACCCTTTAACGCAAATCTACCAGCACCAGGCAGATGCAGCAGACGGCGTGAAGAGTATCAGCCAGTGGCTGGGCTACCGGGGTACATTTATTTTTACCGCTACTGTATACAGCATTGCTTTTATGGTACTGGCCTACCATTTTTTTGTGGCACTTGATTGGGATAAATTTTTTGTGCTGGCAACCTGTATGCTGCCCATTCTCGTATATTTTTTTATATGGGCACGAAAAGTGTGGAAAGATGTGTCAGCTGCCAGTTTCGATAATACGATGCGCATGAATAAACTGGCTGCCGTTTGCACCAATACTGGTTTCATCATTCTTGTCATCTGGAAAATAGTAGCTAGTTGAGTAAAATAATTTCGATAGGCACCGCAGTACCCGCTCACAAACACCGGCAGCAGGATATCATGCATTTTATGCAGGAAGTCTATGCCATGAACGAGGTAGATAAACGAAAATTAAAATTTCTCTACCACCAGAGTGGTATTGATTACCGTTATTCAGTGGTACCTGATTATAACCGGCAAATCAATGAATGGAAATTTTACCCGCATTCAGAAAACCTGGAGCCGTTTCCATCTCTTGAGCTGCGGATGATCTGGTACAACAAATTTGCGCCTGCACTGAGTGTAGATGCCATCAGGCAATGCACAGATGGACAGCTCCACAGCAGGGAAATCACTCACCTTATTACGGTTAGCTGCACGGGTATGAGTGCACCCGGACTTGATCTGCAGGTGATGGACCTGATGGATCTCCCAAAGAATATTTACAGAAGCTCCGTTAATTTCATGGGTTGCTACGCCGCTATTCATGCCATGAAAATGGCCGATGCCATTTGCAGGCATGATACCAAAGCACGCGTAGTAATTGTCTGTACAGAATTATGTACCCTTCATTTTCAGAAAGAACCCACAGCAGATAATATTGCTTCCAGTCTCTTGTTTGGCGACGGTGCTGCGGCCATGCTGGTTACCCACGATGATTTTTCAGCAAAGGGCATGCATATAGACGGGTTCTATGCAGAAGTGGTACCCAAGGGCAAAAAAGACATGGCATGGGAACTCTCAGGCACCGGCTTTTTGATGACGCTCAGCGGTTACGTACCCGAACTGATTGAAGAAGACTTTGCGGCGCTGGTAGCACGTGCCCTTCAACATAATAACAAAACTATGGAGGGTATCACAGACTGGTGTATCCACCCTGGCGGCCGGAGAATACTGGAGGCCATTGGCAAAACCCTGTTGTTGCCGCCTTCTGCCATGCAAAGCAGCTACGATGTAATGAAGGCCTATGGCAATATGTCTTCTCCCACCATCTTATTTGTACTAAAAGAGATACTATTGCAGCAGGAAGCCAATACTAAGAAAGATATCTTTGGTGCTGCCTTTGGCCCGGGCCTCACCATGGAAACCTTTGCGCTTTCTAACTAACGGCCATGGCTGAGCGCGGGCAATAGTCGTCTTTAAACCCCCTTGTAGCCTTGAACCTGTCTAACCGTTCATACCAAAAAGAATTGCTGGATGGCAGTGATATTCCGTTTGCAGACATCAGGCAAAATATGCGGGAGCTCAATGTCATCAACACTTACCTGGGCGGCCATGCCATTACCATCAGCGGCTGTAAGTCTTTGCTAAAGAACAAACAGCAGGTAAGCGTTTGCGAAATTGGTTGCGGCGGCGGCGATAACTTACTGGCTATCTACCAATGGTGCCAACGCAAGGGCATCAGCGCTACCTTAACGGGCATCGACTATAACAAGGAATGCATTGCCGTGGCAGCGGAGCAATTACCCCCTGAAGCAACACTGATCTGCAGCGATTATAAGGCGGTTAACTTTGAAGGGCAGCTGCCCGACATCATTTTTTCATCATTGTTCTGTCATCATTTTACTGACCCGGAACTGGTTTTTATGCTGCAATGGATGCAGCAACACAGCAAGACCGGTTTTTTTATAAACGACCTTCACCGGCATTTTTTAGCATATTATTCTATAAAAATGCTGACCGGTCTTTTTTCAAAATCTTATCTTGTACGTCATGATGCGCCTTTATCTGTACAACGCGGCTTTACAAAAACAGATTGGCAGCGGCTGTTGCAAGCGGCAGCATTGCCCCACTACCGAATACAATGGAAATGGGCATTTCGCTGGCTGATTACCAGCCGGCATCAATAAAGAAAAAAAATGTACAGCATTGCCAGTGAAACCGAAGGTGCTACAGCGCCGGTAACTGCCCCGGCGGCAGTGTATGATGCTGCCATCATTGGCGGTGGCCTTGCCGGACTGGCCCTGGCCATACAACTGGCAAAAGAAAATTATAAGGTAATTCTCATTGAAAAGGAAACCTACCCTTTTCACCGTGTGTGCGGAGAGTACATCAGCTTTGAGTGCTGGAATTTTTTGGAAAGCATTGGCTACCCTTTAAGTGATCTAGATTTGCCGGTGATCAAAAGACTGCAGGTATCGGCACCCAATGGCAAAACCCTGGAACATGCGCTCCCACTCGGTGGCTTTGGTATCAGCAGGTATAAGATTGATGCAGAACTGGCCGAGATTGCAAAGGCGCAGGGTTGTACGCTCAGGGAAAATGAAAAGGTAAACGATGTGCAGTTCAACGGCAGTTTGTTTACCCTGCAAACCACAGGCACCAGCATTGTTGCGCGTTGCGTGGCCGGTGCATTTGGAAAACGCAGCAACCTTGACATAAAGTGGAGACGCCCGTTTGTGCTGGCCAAAGCGGGCAAACTCAATAACTACATTGGCGTAAAATACCATGTTCAGGTGGAGGCAGCGGCGGAGAATATTGTGCTGCACAATTTCAGCAATGGATACTGCGGTATGTCGAGGGTAGAAGACAACAAATATTGTCTCTGCTATTTAACCACCGCAGGCAACCTTCAGAAAGCAGGAAACGATATTGGTGAAATGGAACAATCGATCCTGTCCAGGAACCCGCATTTAAAAGAAATTTTTGCGAAAGCATCGTTTATAACAAGAGAGCCGGTAACCATTGCCCAGGTGTCTTTTCAGCAAAAGCGCCAGGTAGAGCAGCACATGCTGATGGTGGGCGATGCCGCGGGTATGATAACACCGCTTTGTGGCAACGGCATGAGCATGGCCCTGCATGGCAGCAAAATAGCGGCTGCCTGTATGATGCGCTTTTTAGAAGGGGCGCTCTCGCGAGAAGAGATGGAGGCCAGCTACACGCAGCAATGGAATGAACTCTTTGCCAGGCGACTGCGCACAGGGAGGTTTATACAGCGTATGTTTGGCAAATCATGGTTGACAAATGTTTTCGTAACCGTGCTGAAACCGTTTCCAAAATTTATAGCATATTTGATACGCCAAACCCATGGAGAACCCTTTTGAAAACAAATAACAAAGGCATGAAGCATTTCTTTCTGTTAGCAGGAGCCATCTGGCTGGGAACATGGGGCGCATCCGCACAAAACTATCATGCCATCCAGGGTTCATCTTATGCCGGCGCACTCGGCGTGCATAACAACCCGGCCTCTATTGTTAGTACGCCATTCAAGTGGGATGTGGTGCTGTTTGCCACACAGTTAAAAAGCAGTACCAATGCATTTACCATTTATGATTATTCTCTCCTTTCTTCACCGGCCAACTCATTGTACCAGCTAGACAAGGGCAAATACAAACGGCAGGCCCTGCTGAACTTCAACCTCAATATCTTGAATGCAAGAATTGCGCTTAACAAAAAGAGCAGCCTTGCTTTTGGCATTAACCTGCGGAGCCACTCAAGGGTAAACACCAGCGAATATAATTTTATTGACACCCTCAATAACGCTACCGACTTTTTAAAACTAAACCCGGATATCAACCAGGTAAGTGGAAAACTGGAGAGCAGCAGCTGGATGGAGGGCTATATCAGCTATGCGCGCACGCTTTGGGACAATGAGGCCAGTCGCCTCAATGCCGGTATAACGGTGCGGGTTAGCCGCGGAATTTCCGGCGCTTATGTAAACGCAGAGAATGTGCGTTTTACACAAAGCATTCAAAACAACAGAACGGTGTACAATATCACCGGTGCCAACATGATTTATGGTTATTCTGCCAATTATGATCACTGGTTAAGCAGCAACAGCACCGGCCAGAACATAAAAAACATTATCAATAAAGCAGACGGTGGCGCTTCATTTGACCTGGGTATTGAATACCTTATCAAACCACAGGGTACCAGCAGTTTTAATGATGAGGAAGATTATTATGATTACGACTGGAAGGTGGGTCTTTCACTGCTTGACATTGGCGGCAACCAGTACCGCTATGGCACCCAAAGCCGTGTTATCTACAGCGTAAAGGATAATATTACCGGCGCTTCGCTCGATAATAAATTTGTGGGCGTAAATTCTGTTAAAGAGTTTAATGATAGCCTGGCCACGGTCATCAATGGTAACCAGGCAGGTGGTAAGTTCACTGTGCTTAACCCCATGCGTTTTGTGGCCAATATTG
The DNA here is from genome assembly GCA_035495345.1 of Chitinophagaceae bacterium. GTDB lineage: Bacteria > Bacteroidota > Bacteroidia > Chitinophagales > Chitinophagaceae > JACMLD01. The sequence continues at coordinate 4,915 of DATJGC010000476.1, forward strand.
ATCATTACCTTACCGGCAATTTTTATATCAATGGTGAGTTGTCAGTAAACATCCCCGCCTCCTCCATCAAAAAAACGTACCTGCAGGTAAAAGAGTTTAACCTGCTTACCATTACGCCCAGGTGGGAGACAAAACGTTTTGGTTTTTACCTGCCTGTTCAGTTTAATACCCGCAGCCAGTTTTGGGTGGGCGGCGCCTTCAAGGCAGGCCCTCTCCTGCTGGGCTTTCATAACCTGGTGAATCTTTTCGGAAAAAAATCTACGCA
>DATJGC010000477.1:0-3193 GCA_035495345.1 Chitinophagaceae bacterium
CAGCATGGGCGGCGGTGGTAATAAGTCTAAAGACAAGGCGGTAAAACCTGAGTTTACACCCATTCGCACCACCAATGGTTTTACCCTCAAAGCCGGACCTACCTACAAAGGCAGTATGGTTTTTGGCCAGGAAAAATCAAAGAGTGCTGTTTCTTATAATTCCATTGTTACCTACCAGAAAGGTAACACCACTTATATTCTTCCTGTAAAATATAAGTTGCAAACTTCTGCAGCTTCACAATCAGGTTCAAGCCTGCAGCTGTTTAACCTGCGCATCAAGATGCACAAGTAAGAGCTTCCCGATCATTTTCTTTGTTGTTAATTTTTTTCTGCGTGCATTATCTGCCACTCACTTTGTCATGGCATCAATTGTATGTGATGATGAATCAAACGTGCCATTGATCCCCTCATAAGCCATAGCAGGCGCATCGCCGCAGGCAATAACAATGACTTACTAAGTGCAAGTAAAATAATGATAGATAGCAAGCGAAGATGTAGACTCCTCAAGGTTATATTTCCTGTTATAGAGCGAATGAAGGCTTAGCCGCCAATACCCATTTTCCGGCTTTCTTCATAGGTGAGTTCACGATAGCCGCTTTTAGGAATGTCAAACTTTGAAGCAGGCACGGGGTTGAGGTTGATTTTAGAAACAGTGTATTTTATTTTAAGAGCGCCCTGGCTAAGCTCATACTCCAGCGGCAGCCCTTCCAGGTTTCTAAATTGCACATCATACTCAGCATTCTCGGGTACGATGTCTTTTGTGTAGTACACCGTAAACACACTACCATCTTTCATGGTAGCAATGGCCTTAATGCATTTATAGCCGGCAATGGTCTTTGTTTCTGAAGTATTGCTAAACGAAACGCCTTCATAGCGCTTGTTTTTGTCTTTCCAGTTGTCTGCCGTCATCCTGATAAGTAATTTCTGTCCACTGATTTCCTGCAGTATAACGGCATTCCCGGTTTTTGCATCGTGTATGGAAGTAAAGGAAGCCAGCGCGCTGGTCATTTCTGAGCGACTCATCGATCCCTTTATATACACCGTGGTAGTGGCGCCGTCAAATGCATCGGCCAGCGTTGGTTTATTATCGCCGGTGCTGATACTGGCATCATACACCAATGTAAGCTCTGCCACCTTTTTCTGCGCATTCAGCCAGCAGGTGGCCATCAGTAAGAGGCCAGTAAAGAAAACGCGAAGGTATTTGTTGTACATATGGTTTGTATAATAGTAAGACGTATACACGTAGTGATCCGTTGTCTAAAATAGTAAAGACCTGCCAGACTTTAGCATATCCGGCAGGTCTTCACCCTTAAGTTTTAACAGATTAAGTATTTATTTTCCTTTGGGCTTGGTTTTCATTTCCTGTACGCGCTTTTGCGTGTCTTGCATCTGCTCCAGCCGCTCCTGCCATTTTGATTTTGTCTTTGGCTTCTTTTTATTTTCTTCCAGTTTCAGCAAAATCTTATTGTGATCTATGATGTAATTCTGGATAACCCATTGCAGTATCAGCGTAATAAGGTTAGACACGGTATAATACCAGGTAAGCGCCGCCGGTAAACTGTTAAAAATAAACAACAGTACAAACGGAAAAATATAAGGCATGTATTTTAACGCAGGGTTGCTCTGGTCTGGCGTCATGTTCATGTTGTACACAGATATCAGGAAACTGGTAGCAACCGCTGTAATGGTAAACAGGCTGATATGATCTCCAAATGCAGGGATAGAAAATGGCAACTTGGCAATAACGTCAAACGTTGATAGATCTTTTGCCCATAAGAAATGCTCACCGCGCAGCGCCAGGCTTGAATTAAAGAGGCTATACAGTGCAAAGAAGATAGGTATCTGTAACAATGCCGGTATACAACCACCCAGCGGATTTACACCTACTTCCCTGAAGAGCTTCATCTGTTCCATACCAAACTGCTGCTGGTCTGGGAATTTCTTTTTCAGGACATCCAGCTCGGGCCGTAAAGCCTTCATTTTAGCACCGCTGAGGTAACTGGTATAAACCAGGGGCGATGTAACCAGGCGTATAAAAATAGTGAGCAGGGCAATCACCAAACCGTAGCTGCTGATAAAACTTTTGAAGAAGTTAAATACCGGCATGATGATAAACTGGTTGATCGGTCGTACAAATGCATACATACCCTGGCCAAGGTTAATGATCTTGTCCATGTCTTCCACGCCGGAATTGCGTAAGATCTTGTAATCATTAGGACCGTAGTACACCTGCATGGGCACGGTAATATTATTGCCCGCCAGTTTTTTGTTGAAGCTTGCGCTGGCCTGTGTTATCAGCCTGCTGGTATCTTCTGTATGGTGCGTCCATTGAATCTGGCCGGCATCAAATTTATCTTTTGCTATCAGCGTGGTGTTGAAGAACTGTTGTTTTACGCTTACCCATTGCACTGGTTTTTCAAACTTCTTTTCCGTTTTGTTGAGGAGCGTGTTGTAATCATAGCCACTTCCTTCAAAATAAATTATCTGCGATTGCTGGCGCTCATACTTTGCTATCTTTTCATGGGCCACCGCCTGTACATGCCATTGCAGGTTGAAGCTGTTTTGCGTAAGTAATTTATCAGCACCGGTTAACTGCACATTCCAATCTACCAGGTAACTGTCTGGGTGAATGACATATTGGTGAACGATGGTTTCACCCGGGGCAACTTCTGCGGTAAAGCTGATGGACTGGCTGCCGTCTGCTTTTTTCTCTAATTGTCCTTCTTTAAAAAACAATTCAGATGTATAAGCAGATCGTTTGGCCGCATCGGTAGTGTTGATGGAATAGGCAATATAATCAGTAGCATCGTTTTGCAATTCTACCTGCGTGCTGTCTACAGACTTATACTTTTTTAAACGAACAGATTTTGCCTGTCCGCCCTTATTGGTGAATACAATGCTGAGTACTTCGTTTTCTACAGCCACTGTTTTTTCCTGGCCACTGAACAGACCTGCCGCCACTGAATCTATGTTTGTAACCAACTTAGCGGTATCCTTTTGTGCGGCGGCAGCCTGCGCCCTTGCCTTTACAATGGCTACTGAATCATCATATCTTTTTTTCTGCACCTCCAGTTCACGGCTGTTCTTGGTAGAAATAAACATATAAGCGAACAACAAAATGGCCAGTAACACAAAACCAATCACTGTATTTTTATCCATGCTCTGCATGTGCAATTATTTTTTTTTGAGGCTG
>DATJGC010000478.1:0-7180 GCA_035495345.1 Chitinophagaceae bacterium
ATATTGCCACTGTTAATTTGGGCTTTGATACTACCGGTCTTGGCTATGCGCAAAACGGTATCACCTTAAGCGATTATGCGTTAATGATAGATAAAGATGGAGACGGAGATTTCAACAGCGGACCAATTGGTTTTTTTAATGCCAGCAGGTCCGCTGGGTCGGTTATCTATTTTGATGGCGTATACCTGCCCAACGCGGCCGTATTTACCATTGTTACTTTAAAAAGATCGCTGAATCTTCCCGCAGTCTGGCTGGGCTTTAGCGCCACTGCCAGCGGGGTAAACGCGTTGCTGCAATGGAAGACGGCTGAAGAAATAAATGTTGATTATTACCTGGTAGAACATTCTTTTAATGCAGTGAGCTATACGGCTGTTGGGCGCGTGGCCGCTAACAATACCACCGGAGAAAACAATTATGCAATGACTGATTACGCACTCAGCGCAGGTACGCATTATTACCGGATACGCCGGGTAGATAAAGATGGTAAAACAGCATTGAGCAGTACACGCGCAGTAAAAATTGCCAGCAATGAGGCCAATATAAAGCTCTGGCCAAACCCGGCCACCGGCGCAACGCTGCTGCTTTCGCTAAGCAGCCAGCAACCCGGCAGCACAAGCCTGCAATTGAGAAGTGCAGACGGTAAACTATTGTTACAAAAAAGTATTTCCCTTGTTACCGGTAACAACCAGCTGACACTGGATATTGCACAACTGCCTGCCGGTATATACCTGCTTCAGCTTCCATTAAACAATGACTTCATTACGCAAAAGTTTATAAGACAGCGATAGTGTGTAAATGAGAGGATGAGCAATCCCGCAAAACTTTAGCGGTCAACAACAGGCCCGGTACATGCATGCCGGGCCTGTTTTTTATGCGGAAGCATCGTTTACCTGGCAGAAACGAATTGTTCTTGAATGCGGTTTATTTGAGAATGATGGTAACCGATGTACCTGCTGCAGAACTGTTGATCTCCAGGTTGCCATCAATGATCAGCAACATCTCCTTGATGATCCGGAAACCGAGGCCAATATGCACGTCGCTGTCTTCCACGGCTGGCCCTTTAAAATATTTTACAAGCTCCTCAGATATGCCGGGCCCATCGTCCTTAATAATAATATGGGTGGCTTCATTGGCTGTGCTGGCACTTACAATAATATGCCCGTTAGAAGTGTATTTGTTGGCATTGTCTATGAAGTTTCTTACAATCACTTTTACAATTTCACGGTAAGAGTTGATCATGATGTTTGGATCAACCTCGTTGGTCATGCGGTTGTTGTTTTCTTTCAGCAGTGCATCAAAAAAATCTTCCAGCTCAGATACCAGGCCAAACACCTGGAAGGGTTTTCTTTGCAGGGAGAAACCTTTCTGTTGAGCCTTTATCCAAATCACAGATTCATCAACAAAATTATACACTTCATCAGTGGCCTTGCGCAGGTCTGCGGCGGCACTGAGCAGGTTAGCTGGCCGGTCGCCCGCATCCAGCCCTTTTTTGATATGAGAAGCAAACAAAGAAATAAATCGCAGGGGAGAGCGGATATCATGAATCAGGATTGCCGTTAATTTGTCCTTCATCTGGTTGCTCTTCTTCAGGTCTGCGGTGCGTTCTTCAATAATGGCTTCCAGTTTTTTATTTTGTTGTTGCAAATACTTTACACGCTGCCGAATAATGAAGCGTACCGTAAGCACCAGCACGCCCAGCGCCAGTAAAATAAACCACCAACTGGCATACCAGGCCGTAGCCACGTATACCTCGTAGCGTTTGTAACTATAGTTGTCAATGCCAAAACCATTTTGTTTTCTGATGAGTACAATATGTGTACCGCTGCCCAGTTTTCTCAATCGAAGCGTATTGTTGTCTAAGGGCATCCATCCGTTATCGCCGCCTTCTATTAAAAATTCATAACGGTTGGCACGGCTGTCAAAAAGATTGGGGCTGCTCACGCGTATTTCAAGCTCATTTGCCTGGTAGTCAAGGCTCAGCTTGCTAACCTCATTAGGGCATAAGAGCGTATCCATGCCTTGTATAATCATCTCTGTAAAAAGACCGCCGCTGGCGCTGCTATTACTCATAGTAAGCGGGTTAAACCACACCAGGCCATTCAGCGAGGGCAAAGAAACAGTACCATTTTTCATTGTAATGCTGCAAGGCACACAGCCACCATTAAATTCATTGGTATTAAAGCCGGCGCTTTCATCATAATACTTGTAGAAAGGTTTAAGCGATGGGTTGCCGGCAATTGCCAGCAGGTCAGGAATATAAAATTGAAAAAGGCCCTTGTTGGTAGGTATCCAGAGAAACCGGTTCTTATCTTCTATAAAGCAATGCGCGGTAAGCAAATAGCCATTCTCGTCTACCGGCATTTTAATAAACCTGTTATTGGTATACAGAAAAAAGCCATCACCATAACTACCCAGCCAAATGGCACCGTCACTGGTTTGTGTGATTGTTCTCACGTAAACAGAATCAAATTCTTTAACACGCGTTACCGCCGAGGTTTGTACATCAAATGAAAATAGCCCGATGCGTGTGCCCAGCCAAAGTGTTGTGTTGCTTTTAGAAAAAATGGTTTCAATCACAGAAGCCGGGGGCAATTTAGTAATGGAAGTATCCCTGCCATTTTTCAGCTGGTGAAGGGACTCGCCAATGGCATAATAGATATTGCCATTGTTCGCTTGCAGCATCCCCCTTATATCAGTTGCAAAGAAGTTTACAGCCTGCGCATTTTGCAGGTTGCTGTCTGCTACCCACATCCTGTTCTTATAACTAAAATAAATCTGGCTGCCAGTGTCTTTAAGCGTGGTAAAACGAGACACTAAGTCTTCCCTAAACCTTTCGGTGAAACGCCCCGTTGTATCTACCAGGAAGCCGGTAGAGGTAAAAATGCTTCCATTGGCAAGCAAGGCCTGCGCATAATTGTTGTTGAGGTTAATGCCCGGCAAAGGGTTGGTAATGGCGGTGAAATTCTTTTTGCGGAGTATGTGCAGGCCCTGTGTATAGGTGCCAAGACAATAGAGGCCGAGTGAGTCTACATAGGCCAGCGACTGAATGTCCGTTGCAGGCAGTGAATCAATGACCAGTGAGGATTGAAAGCCAAGTTTTGTATAATTAAGAGAGAATAATTGATTTTTAACCTGCACAAAGTGAAAACCATCAGAGGTGAATATTCTTATGTAAAACGAAGGTTCTTTACTGCCTTTTTGGATAGCGCCTGCCATGTCACCCAACAGTGGCAGGCTTTGGCCGGGTACGCCATTGTGCAGCTCAACCATTTTACCCGTCTTTGATAAAATATACAAGGAGTTTTCAACCGGTAATGCAACTTGAGAATAGAGCTGAGTAGGTAACATTTCCACTGTAGCCTTCTTATCTTTTATATAGAAATAAGTAAACTCGTTCTCAAGACTATAGACAGACTTATCGGGTAAAAGAAAGACGGGTCCTATCCCTGTTGGAAAAGTACTGCCGCTGCTTACTTCCTGCCTTGCATTGCGTAGATCAGTGCCAACCGGTGTCCAGAAAAAATTCTCCCAGGGCCTTATGTTTTTCAGCAGGGTAAACTGCAGGCAATCTGTGTTGATGTATATGGGGTGATAGTTTCCATCCAGGCAAATCAGCGAGTCGTGCAGGAAAGCCAGTGCCTGGATCCTGTTAGAAAAAATAATACCGGGATGCGTGGTCTTATTGTATATTTTAAATTCCTGGCCGTCAAACCTTACCAGTCCCAGCTCTGTACCCATCCACATAAACCCGTGTTTATCAAACAAGATCGACCGTACAGAATTTTGCGGCAGGGAAGTTTTATCGTCAAATTTTCTTATGAGATAGGTCTTGCCTAACTTTTGTTGGGATGAAGCCAAGATGGTGACTGCCAGAAGGCAGACAAGCATGCAGACAATTTTCATAAGTCAATCAGTCGCTACAAATAGTTGATAAATAGTCGCCTTACGAGCAATATACAAAATACCTGAAACAAAAGCTGAACAATAACGTCGTTTATCACTAATTATTAGCGTCTGAATAAGGAACACGCAACGCTTGAATATTTTTATTGATATGCTATTGATTTTTATCAGGTAAATAGAGCATCAATAGTTGATACAAATCAAGTGATGCAATGCATGGTATTTGCTACTAGGCAGCAGCAGCAGTAAAAAACAAGGAAGGATTAGAAAGTTTAAAAGCCAGCTTTATCAACCAATGGAAGCGCTGGTGGGTGAGCGCTACCCACTTGGCTTTATTAGCCATGATACAAGTGGCATAGCAGCGACTCAGGAGGGCAGCGGTTCACACAAAACACCTATGATTTCCATAATGGAGCGTACTTCTGTTTGCGCATCGGGACTGCCTTCTATGCTAAGTAATGTCCGTTCATCCTGCAGATCAATTTTGATGGTGCTATGCGGTAGCCGGCGCATGAGTAGGGCGAGAATTTTATCCGCCTCTTTGCGGTCCTGTATATCTGTTCTAAAAACGTGCAGCATACTTTTTCTTCTTTTTTTCGATAGGCGATGACCATCTACTCCATCTCCTATTTGTAGTTGTTTAGAATGAGCTGCAAAATGCACATCAAAACTTACAAGCCTTGTAGTCTTTCCTCTATTTTCCCTGTATTACTTACTATAATATAGTCGCCCCAAGAGGAATTTTAGTAAGTGATCTGTAAAAACACGTACGCATAGAAAAATTTCTACTAATTAATCAGCACTGGTCTATTAGAGCCCGGTAGCCGGTTGTGCATCTTTGTGCTGCTGGCCCGCCTTTTAACGGCCGCGTACCTTTAATCTTAAAAATCCGTACTAATGAAAACAACTCTACCCTATGCGTTTTCCCGTCTGGGAAATGGCTGCAAGAGGTTCCTTCTGCTAGTGGCAGCTGTGTTCTCTTTCTCGCTGGCCGCGGTGGCTGCCCCCTATTATTGGGTGGGTGGCTCGGGCAACTGGAGCGATGTAAGCCACTGGGCCAGTACCAGCAACGGTGCTGGTTTTGCCTACATTCAGGCGCCAACACAAAATGATGATGTGTATTTTAACCAGTGGTCGTTCACCGGCCCCGGCCAGGTAGTCACCGTTAATGTGGCCGCCGTTTGTAATAACCTCTCCACCCTGGGATCTACCAATCTGTATACAGGGGTGTCTGCACCGGCCATTAATATTGTTGGTCCGCAATTAGACATTTTGGGCAACGTTAACCTGGCCGCCGGTATGCGTTACTTTAACGGCACAAAGCGTTTCATAAAAGATGCCGCTGCTTATACGCTTGATTTCAACAGCGTGCCCATGAGCGGCTCAATGATCTTTGATGGTCTGAACAGTAATTTCAACCTGTTGTCAGCGCTGGCAGGTAACACGGATCTTGTAGTGAACAGGGGCGTTGTAAATTCAGGTAACCAGTCCATCACTTTAAGGTCTATTACCATTTCTGCTGTAAGTACCCAGCGTGGTTTATCACTGGGCAGCTCCACCGTTAATTTAAATGGTGCCTTTGTTTCACCCAATACACTGGCATCGGATCCCAACCTGGTAATGAGTCTTAACAACAGTACCATAAACTTATACAGCACTTCACCCGCCTTTGCCCTGCGAGATTATACTTTTAACAAGATAAATGTGTATTCAACCTATGGCCCCAGCTTTACCGCGGATATTACCAATACCGCCACCATTGCTGATCTTATTTTTTATGACGGCAATAAGGTAAGCAGCACGGGGCTGGTAAAGATTACGGATTCATTGACATTATCACCCGGTAATACCTATGCACTTGGTGCTATTACATTAACGGCTGCTGCCAAATTCATAGCAAATGGTACCTGCGGAAAAAAGATACAGATAGTGGCAGATGTAGTAAACCCATTGAGTGCAACGGCCACTATTCAAAAAACTGGCGGATGGGCAGGCGTAAATATCAACAGCTGTATCCTGGCCAACGTGCAGTTTACAGGTGGAGGTACAGTATCTGCTACACAAAGCTATACCTTGGGTACTACCTCGGGTGTTACCCTGCTGGCCTCTACACCCACTACTTACTATTGGGTGGGTGGTACGGGTGTTTGGGATGATGGCCTGCATTGGGCATTGGCATCGGGCGGCACTGTGTCAGGCTGCGTTCCGGGCCCTACGGATAATGTGGTTTTTGACGGCAGCAGTTTTACCGCCACCGGACAAACCGTAAACCTCAGTGATAGTGCAGATACATGGTGTGCAGCGATGAACTGGACGGGTAGTAATTATAACCCCACCTTCAAATACAAAACGAGCCCATGGAATGGCTCTGCCCTTTATATTGGTGGTTCACTGACCACCATCAGCGGTATGAACTGGTCTGTAGTAGCCACGGTAAATTTTGTTGGAGCAGGCACCATTACCAGTGCTGGCAACAGCTTTTTATCCACTATTAATTTTATTACAACCCCCGGTGGATACTCGCTGGCAGACAACCTCCTGGTAAATGGTGTTATTTCCTTCACCAGCGGACAATTCAATACCAACAATTACAATGTTACCAGTAACGGATGGGTATCCAGCAATAATAATAACCGCATTCTGCAAACGGGTAGCTCCCTTCTGTTTATATACAATTATTTCAGCGCTGCCCTCACCAGCTGTTTTACCATGGGCGGTGCTAATCTTACTACTGATTTTTCAAACGCTACCATTAACATTCGCCAGATGGTGAATGGCTACCAGGATGCTTATTCTTTTCCGCCCACACTGTATAAAAAAGTGTTGATAGAAAATCCATCTAACTATTCAAAAACCGCCGGATCGGTCTTCTTGTCTGCAACAGGCGCAACTTTCGACAGTCTCTGCCTGCAATCACCCACTTCACTGGCGGGTAATATGACTTTCAGAAAAACATTGCAACTGGGTTCAGGTACCTACCTTTTTGGTTCACTGAATGTCTTTACATTTCAGCCTGCGGCAACTATCAGTCGCTTTGGAACACCCGGCTGCGCCAACCTTATTACACTGGCCAATAGTTATCCCGGCCTCACCGCCACTTTTGCAAAGTCTTCTGGCAGCCTGCTGGTAGATTATGCAAAACTCACTTATATAAAAACAAGTGGTGCCGCCAGTTTTGTAGCCAATAATTCTGTAGATCTGGGCGGCAATTCCGGATGGGTGATCAATACCTCGGGCGTATCTGCCAGAACATTGTACTGGGTAGGTAATGGCGGTA
>DATJGC010000479.1:0-7111 GCA_035495345.1 Chitinophagaceae bacterium
TCAGCTCACTGTTTACAAATTTATCACAGTACAATGAATTGATGGAAGGCTGCCAGGTCTTTACAAATTGCAATATGTTTTTTGCTGCTGCTGGTGATGCATTTTGCTGCAGCCAGTTGGCCAGCACCTCTTTTTCTTTACAGGCAGAATCATTGAAACTGCGCAGCAGCGGGTAGTCTGCGTAACTGTCTTCATCTCTTGTATTGTTGAAGAAGGCGGCAAACTTGTAATACTCCTCATGCCTGAAAGGATCATACGGATGGCTATGGCATTGCACACAGGCAAAGGTGGTACCCATGAGGGCTTCCCAGGTGGTATTCACACGGTCAAGCACAGCCGAAGTTCTGAATTCCTCATTGTCTGTGCCACCTTCATCATTGGTCATGGTATTGCGGTGAAAAGCGGTGGCAATCAGTTGTTCGTCTGTAGCATCCGGCAATAAATCACCTGCCAGTTGTTCTGTCAGGAACTGGTTGTACGGTTTGTTTTCATTAAATGCGTTGATCAGCCAGTCGCGGTAGCGCCAGATGGTGCGTGCATCATCGCGTTCATATCCCTTGGTATCTGCATAGCGTGCAAGGTCCATCCACATGGCTGCCCATCGTTCACCATAATGCGGAGAGGCCAGCAGGCTGTCTACCAGGTGCTCGTAAGCATTGTTACTATTGTCTGCATAGAATTGAGCGGCCAGCTTATCACTCGCCGGCATGCCAATAAGATCCAGGCTTACCCTGCGCAGCAGTGTAGATTTTGCAGCGCGTGGGGCGGGCGATAATTTTTTTTCATTCAGCTGCTGTAAGATAAAACGGTCTATATCATTCCTGGACCAGCTGTCTCCTCCCCCGCCAAAAAAGCCCAGCAACTTTGCTGCTGTGGGCACATGCACGGGCGTAACCTCTGTGTATGCCCAGTGATTGCCCCATGCTGCACCCTGTTTCACCCAGCGGCGGAGAATATCTATGTCTGTGGCTGCCAGCGGTGCGTGCTTATAAGGCATTCGCTCTTCCGGGTCTTTGAGTGTGAGCCGGCGTATCATTTCACTGTGGTCCGGATCGCCGGGAATGATGGCAGGTTTGCCAGACTCTGTGGGTGCCAGCGCTTCGGACCTGAACAAGAGGCTAAAGCCTGCCTTCCGGCGAACGCCGCCATGACAGGTAATGCAGTTTTTATTAAAGATGGGTTTAACCTGAGTGTTGTAATCTATTTTCTGTTGCCTTGTACTGTATAAAAAAACAGCCAGCGATGCTATCAGCCCGGCTATAACCAGTATTGTTTTTTTCTTTTGCATCAGGGGCATATGGCAGCCATTGAAATGGTCTTAAAGTTACAGCATCTGCGGCGTTGGCAATAGCAATTTTTCATTTTTAATAATGGCATCGGTAACGCCGAATAGCAGCTATTTACAAAGTCATGATGCGCCTGTTATTGCTATACAGACCGCCTACTTCGTATGGAACAGCCAACTGCCTGGTATGGGCTTTTTTGCTACACCCGGCGCCTGTACAAATACCTGCAACTGATTGTCTCCCGCACCATCATAATATTGCACCTGAAAACGGTGATAGCCTTTTTTGAGCGCCAGCTTACCCGTTTTTTCTGTAGCGCCATGGTCGCCGTCGTTATTCACCACCTCTTCATCATCAATCAATAATTTGCTGCCATCATCAGAGATGCTGCTGAACTGGTAAAAACCATCAGCAGGAATTTTTATGTAGCCGTTAAATAGTAGCACAAACTTTTCTTTGCGGCGGCGCAAAAGATGGCTGATGCTGTCTGTGGTACCTGTAAACGATACCGGTGTATTTGCAACGGCGCCGAGGCTCACCTTGCCACTGGGCTCATAGTAATTATATACAAGCCCTGGCATAGCAGCACTAATGGCCATGGCAGGCTTCCACTCATAACGTATGATTTGCTCGCTGGCAATACTGCCGGGCAGGCCGCTGGCGGGTATACTTACGGCTTGCAGCATACTGGTCTTGTTCAATAAAAAAGGTTTGCTGTACACGGGTGATTGCGGCCCCGGCTCACTTCCATCAATGGTATAATGGATGGTATCAGTAGCTCCGGCGCGTAAGGTGATGATGGGTTGTAAAGGGTTTTTGTACTCCGCCTGTATCAGCGGTTTCTTTGCAAAGCTGCCAAAGTTTTCAATTTTTACAGCAAAGGCGTAAGGTGCTTTAAAACGGTTAGGATTAAATGCAGGAAGTGAAATTACTACATCATTGCCCTGCTGCTGCCAGGTGCAGGTTTCGCCGGTAGACAGGAACTTAACAACAGTACCCACTGGCAACGCAACCCCTTTTATCAATAGCTGGCGGTTATCAGGATACTTTGGAAAAATAGCATAGAGATTATTGTTTTTCTCATTGTAGGTAAAGAATAATTCCTTTACCGCATAGCCCGGATCAGGGTCTACTGTTAACTTGAGCAGCAGATCTCCACTGCCGGAACTGGGCTTATATCCCCGCTTACCATCGCTCCATTGAGAAGGCGTTTTCCATCTTACTGTATTATAGATGGCTTCACTGTTGATCTTCATCCAGTCGCCTATCTGAATTAAACGTTCCTGCATAATCGGTGGAATCTTGCCATGCTCATCAGGGCCAATGTCTAACAAAAAGTTGCCACCGCTGCTTACCTTATCTACCAGCTGCAACACCAGTGATTGGGTAGAGTTATAATCCCAGGCATCTTCCTCCCGGTTGTAGCCGTAGCTGAAACCCATGCCACGACTTTCTTCCCAGTAATGATCTTCAAAATCAAGATCAGGCTGGTATTCCGGCGTATAGATGCCACCGTGATGAAAACGCAGGCCGGCACCCCAGCGATCGTTTACTACTATCCTGTCTTTCACCGGGCTTTCATTGTACAACCAGGTCAGGAATTCCTGGCTCTTCCAGGTTTCGGCAGGTGCATCCCAATCGCCATCGGTCCAAAAAACATCAGGCTGGTAATTGTTGATGAGCTCTTTCATCTGCGGCCAGGTATGGGTGCGCACAAACTGGTTTCTATCAGTTTTCCATAAAGGATTGTACCACTCGTACAAGGAGTAGTACATACCTGCATGCACAGATGTCTTTCTTACGGCCGCAAACAAGTCTTTGATCAGATCACGCCGCGGACCGGTTTCCACCGCATTCCAGGGAAAGCCCCAGTGTTCAGTAGCTTCTTTACTGGGCCAAAGCGCATAGCCATCATGGTGTTTGGAAGTAAGCACAATGTATTTGGCACCAGAGCGCTCAAATAGTGCAGCCCATTCATCAGGGTTAAAGAGCTCTGCCTTAAACTGGTCTGCCAGCTGGTAATAAGTAAGGTTGCCAAACTTCTTTTTATGATAGGCTTGCCTGGCGGTGTCGTTGCCATTCAGCCCGTTCTGGTACCACTCTGCGTATTGGCCCTTGCTGCTCCAGCCAGGCACTGAATACACACCCCAGTGTATGAAAATGCCAAACTTTACATCTTTAAACCATTGTGGCGTTGGCCTTGCATCTAATGAAGTCCAGTTAGGCTGGTAAGTCTGCGCCTGTAAACAGAGGCAAGGCAGCAAGGCAATTGTTAGCAGCAGTTTTTTCATGGCTTGTATTTGCAGGTAGAAAAATAATACTTGTTTAAAAGCAGGCAGATGCCAGTTTAAAAATACATCATCCGGCAGGCTTAAATGCGGGCCGCTGAAAAAAAGCGCAAACGTTTGTCTTCAGTTAGGCGCTGCGCGATGCGTTTGCCACGCCACGGTCTCGCTGCCCAATGCTGCATTTTATTATCTTTACCGCCCGTTAACAATAACCGCTATTCAAAACCACATAACAGCATTATGGAGTACAGGATTGAAAAAGATACCATGGGCGAAGTAAAAGTGCCGGCCGATGCCATGTATGGTGCACAAACACAACGCAGCATAGACAATTTTAAGATTGCGCAAGACATCAACAAGATGCCCAAAGAGATCATCAAAGCCTTTGCCTATTTAAAAAAGGCTGCTGCCATAACAAATTTTGAAGCTGGTGTGCTCAGTAAAGAAAAAAGCGATCTCATTGGCCAGGTATGTGACGAGATACTGGAAGGAAAACTGGATGCCTGGTTTCCGCTGGTGGTATGGCAAACAGGCAGCGGTACGCAAAGCAATATGAATGTAAACGAAGTAGTGGCCTACCGCGGGCATGTATTGCACGGCGGACAATTAACCGATAAAGAAAAATTCCTGCATCCTAATGATGATGTAAATAAATCACAATCCAGCAATGATACCTTTCCCACGGCTATGCATATTGCCGCCTACAAGATATTGATGGATGTTACGCTACCCGGCATTGAAAAGCTGCGCGATACACTGGCCGCCAAGAGCAAGGCCTTTATGCAGGTGGTGAAGATTGGCCGCACGCATTTTATGGATGCTACGCCGCTAACGGTAGGACAAGAATTCAGCGGTTATGTGTCTCAGTTAAACCATGGCATCAAGGCGTTGAAGAATACACTGGCGCACCTCTCTGAACTGGCACTGGGCGGTACCGCCGTAGGCACCGGCATCAATACACCAGATGGGTATGCAGAAAATGTGGCCAGGCATATTGCAAACCTCACGGGTCTTCCTTTTGTAACCGCTGAAAATAAATTTGAAGCCCTGGCAGCCCATGATGCCATTGTAGAAGCACATGGCGCCTTAAAGACCATTGCCGTAAGCCTGATGAAGATTGCCAATGATGTAAGAATGCTTTCTTCCGGTCCGCGCAGCGGCATTGGAGAACTGTTTATCCCCGATAATGAACCGGGCTCTTCCATAATGCCGGGCAAGGTAAACCCAACCCAATGTGAAGCGCTTACCATGATTGCCGCACAGGTAATGGGCAATGATGTAACCATTGGTATCGGCGGCAGCAACGGCCATTTTGAACTAAACGTTTTTAAGCCGGTAATGATCTATAACTTCCTGCACAGCGCCCGCTTAATTGGCGATGGCTGTGTAAGCTTTAATGATAAATGCGCCATCGGCCTCTCGCCCATTGAAGCCAATATTAAAAAGCATGTAGACAATTCACTCATGCTGGTAACATCGCTCAATACAAAAATTGGTTACTACAAAGCCGCTGAGATAGCGCAAAAGGCACACAAGGAAGGTACTACCCTAAAAGAAATGGCGGTAAAACTTGGCTATGTTACACCAGAAGAATTTGATGCCTGGGTAGACCCTGCTAAAATGGTGGGCAAACTTTCCTGAGCCGAGAGCAACTACAACCGAATCGACTAATAGCATCATTGCATTACGCAATTTTCAACGTGTGCGTAATGTCGCTGTAATCTGTAATTTATTTTTGGAGAAGATGGCTGTTAAAAAAGTTAGACAGCGCATCTTCTGCAAGACAACCAGCTAACCGCTGCTACCAGGGCAGACCGGGTACTTATACCCAAAATTTTACGATGGTACAATCCGGAAAAACACTTAGTTGACTCCTATTATTTGACTTGCAAGCATTTGCGTGGATAAATTATACTAGCAAACACGTATTCACGTAGTACTAGTACGATTGCGTATGCAATCGCTTTGCTGTAGATTTGGCATTGGATGAACCTGTAACCAAGAGCCGAACAAACAGCAATCTATACCTATGAAACTACTTCTACCCCGGCTGTCATGGCGTGTGCCACTGCTTATTTGTTTTATTGTATCTCTATCCACCTGCCTGCAAGCACAAACGGTGGATTACGGAAAAAGCTATATCAACCTTACAAAGGGTACCGCTGGTGGCACCATGGAGCCCGGAGATATTCTCCAAATCAGGGCCACCTTTGTGGTAAAATCCGGAACGCTCGATAGCTGCGGATTCTTTGATAACGTGCCCATCGGCACCTCTTATATACCCGGCAGTTTAGCGGTTGTTACCAACGAAGGAAAAATCTACAAATCATTTACAGATGCTACAGGTGATGATGCCGGATCCATTACCGGCACCGCTTTGAAAATTTACCTGGGCTTTAACCCCGCCGGCGGTAAAGAAGCTACACCGTTCAGGAGAGGACAAATCAAAAACAGTGATAAACCCTCTTTCTATGGTGGTACCTGTATCATGGTAGCCTCTTACCAGATAAAAATTACGGCTGCGCTCGGCGGACAGATAAATTTGGGCGGTGGTTCCGTTACCTATAAAAACGGCTCCAATCCTTTAACCATTATTACCTTTCCGGCAGACAAAGTAGCCATCTTTACCAACTATGGTCTTTGCGCTAATTCAGTTGGCGCCAATGCACTGGGTACAGAGTTTAACGGCACCTTTGGTGCGGGCAAGGCAAAGAACCGTGGCCCTTCCGCCAATGTGCCACCCAGTTATACCTATGCAAATTTTGCGGCCAATAATCCTAACGACTACTTCTACGGCATTTCTAACAATACCAGTACAGCAGGCCTGGGTTATACAACCATCCCATCCTGGCCAAAACCGGATCCATCGTCTACCTCTCACCGCGTATTTACCGTTTGGGATATTATTGGCGACCATACCGGGGCGGTAAGTCCTACCCTGGGTAACCCGCCTGCAGATACCGTCAATAAAAGCACGGGTGGTTATATGCTGGTGATCAACGCCAGTTATAGAATTGACTCTGCCTTCAACCAAACCATTACCGGCCTTTGTCCAAATACTTATTACGAGTTCTCCTTGTGGATACGCAATATCTGCTCTAAATGCGGATGTGACTCTAACGGTCGCGGTGCTACCGGTGGTGCAGGATATATTCCAACAGCCGCCGGCGACTCATCTGGTGTAAAACCAAATCTTACTTTGGCCATCAATGGTATTGATTACTATACCACGGGTGATATTGCCTATAATGGTCTCTGGGTTAAAAAAGGTTTTACGTATTTAACCGGGCCCTTGCAGACATCGCTCACTGCCATGGTACGCAACAACGCGCCGGGCGGTGGTGGTAACGACTGGGCCATAGATGATATCGCACTGGCTACCTGTACACCAAATCTGGTGCTTAACCCATCGCCCAATGTTACGGTTTGCGTGGGCAACCAGGTAGACATGAGCAGTGTTATCAGCAGTTACTTTGCTAATTATGTATACTGGACCTGGGAGAAGAGTACAGACAATGGCGTTACCTGGACCAATAC
>DATJGC010000480.1:0-5946 GCA_035495345.1 Chitinophagaceae bacterium
ATACATTCTTTAATCCTTCAGGTACTTTTTCAACCAGTGAGTCTGAATATAAAAAATAGCAGTACTGGGCATAATTGGGAGAATAGATCGTGGTAACAGAAGCTTTAAAATTCAACACGGGTTTAATCTTCTCAATCATTACTTTCCATAGAGCGTTTTTATCTCTAATCATCGTAATGGACTGACTGATGTCTAGCAGCAACGACATCTCCCCCGCCGAAAGACCGCTGTTTTTCTCCGAGATTTGCTTGCCCATCATCTTCGTTTACCCAAATGTATACCATAGATCAAATATGCGATATTAAGTTTTTACCTGTTCGCCATTATACGATATAACGTTTCATTTTCCTCGACCTATTTACGTAGAGCTCTGATTATCACTTATCTATATTGTGGCACTATTATCGGAACAGGATGGCTTTCTTAATCATCAAAAATCGTCATCATGTCAGCCGAGTCTACAAAAAAGCATCACTACCCTATTGAAAAGGGAAAGCTTTACATCAACGGAAAATTCAGAGATGCCAGCAATGGAAAAACCTTTGATACCATCAATCCAACCACCGAAGAAGTGGTTACCCAGATTGCCGAGGCCACCAAAGAGGACACGCTGGAAGCGATAGCCGCTGCCAAAGAAGCTTTTGAAAACGGTCCATGGGGCAAAATGCCCGGCAGCGAAAGATCAAAGATTATGCATCGCATTGCGGATCTGATAGAAGGAAAATATGCAGAAGAGCTTAAACACCGCGAAGTAATTGACATGGGTAAACTCTACAGCGATGTCACCCGCATTGAAATTCCTCACCTTGCCAATATGTTCCGCTATTACGCGGGTTGGACAACAAAATTAGAAGGCGCCGTGAAGCCGGTAGAGGGCATTCCCGGAGAACACCTGATGGCCTGGACCCGCAGAGAGGCACTGGGAGTAGTGGCTGCCATCACCCCTTTTAATTTTCCATTGATCTTAACCGTTAGCAAAATTGCGCCGGCACTGGCAGCGGGCAACTGTTTTATTCACAAACCTGCCTCTCAAACCCCGCTGTCTGCTATCACCATTGCCAAAATCATGGACGAGGCAGGTATGCCGCCGGGTGCTTACAACCTGGTTATCGGTCCAGGAGAAACAGTAGGCAATGTGTTAACACAATCGCCTGATGTAGACAAGATTGCTTTTACCGGTTCTACCAAAGTGGGGCAATCCATTGTAAGAGACAGCGCCTTAAGTATGAAACACACTACCATGGAACTGGGCGGCAAGTCGCCCAACATCATATTCGCTGATGCTGATATTGACCGCGCCGTGGAACTCTCCTACTTTGCAATGTTCTGGAACAAAAGCGAAGTCTGTGTAGCCGGGTCCAGGTTGCTGGTAGAAAAATCAATCTATAAGGAGTTTACCAATAAATTTATCGCCAAGGTAAAACAGGCCAAAGTGGGCGATCCGTTTGACCCTGCCAGCAGTTATGGCCCCATGAGCAGCAAAGGCGCCTGGCAGAAAACGCTCGACTACATAGAAAGCGGAAAAAAAGAAGGTGCTACCCTGGCCACCGGCGGCAATGCTATGACCGTAAACGGTAAAGGTTATTTTATTGAACCGACGGTCTTCCTGGATGCTACCAATGAAATGAAAATTTCAAAAGAAGAAATCTTTGGCCCCTGCCTGCCCGTGATTCCCTTTAATGATTTTGACGATGCCATCCGCATTGCCAATGATACACCCTATGGACTGGCAAGTGGCGTACAGACCAGGGATCTCAAAAAAGCTATCCGCGCTGCTAATTTAATAAAAGCGGGTACAGTATGGACAAACACCTGGCACCACTATTCACCGTCTGCACCCTTTGGCGGTTACAAGCTGAGCGGGTATGGCAGAGAACATGGTATTGAAAGTTTTGAAAGCTACACCCAGTACAAAACTATCTGGACTGATTTGTATGAATAAAGAAGAGGCATTGGTTACTCCGGACATCAGCCGGAGTAACTTTTTGAACCAACAGCAAACCCATTACGCTCCCCATTTAAATCTCCATCTATCAAAAAAAATACGACCAGCAAATCCAGGATGATTGTAGGCATCAGCGGTGCCACCGGTATTATTTACGGCATAAGGTTACTGGAAATTTTACAAAGACAGGGTATTGAAACCCACCTGGTGGTATCAAAAGCGGGCGAAATGACGCGGGCGTATGAAACCCACTTAAGTTCCGCAGCATTAAAGGCAAAGGCAGCTGTTTCTTACAATGTGAATGATATTTCTGCCGCCATTGCAAGCGGCTCCTTTAAAACAATGGGTATGATAGTAGCGCCCTGTTCAATCAGAACACTATCTGAAATAGCAAATGGTACCACACAGAATTTATTGACCCGCGCTGCGGACGTGGTGCTGAAAGAAAGAAGAAGACTTGTGTTAATGGTAAGAGAAACCCCGCTACATGCAGGCCATTTAAAAAGCATGCTGCAAATTACTGAAAGTGGTGGCATCATTGCCCCACCGGTACCAGCATTCTATACGGGTGCTACAACTATTGATGCTATGGTTGACCATACCGTGGGCCGTGTGCTGGATTTATTTGATATAGATATGGAAGAATTGAAAAGATGGGGCGACCCAAAAAAATAAAAACATGCCAACAGGTACCAAAATGATGACCAACCCTTCAAAAGATGCTCACTTGAACAGGCCAACAAAGCATATAAAAAGTTTTAGGGAATTTATCGCATCCCTGAAAGATATTGGCGAGTTGCTTGAAATAACGGCAACGGTAGACTGGAATTTAGAAATGGGTGCCATCGGGCGATTGTGTTACGAGAAAGGAAGCCCGGTTCCCTTATTTACAAGCATACAAGGTATTGAAAAGGGCTACAGGGCTGCCACCGCATTGGGCGGCGTCAGTAACCAGCAGGGTTTATACCTGGCCCGCATTGCATTGTCATTAGGATTACCAGCCACTGCCAAGGGTACAGAAATAGTAGAAGTGATTGCAGCTGCAAGAGAACGTGACATGATAAAACCTGTTATGGTAAAAAGGGAAAATGCACCCTGCAAAGAAAACATTGTATTGGGGAACGATGTTGACTTGCTACAATTTCCGATACCCCTTATACATGATGGCGATGGCGGCAGGTACATCAATACTTTCGGAATTATTGTTGCCCAAAGCCCCGATAAGAAATGGACAAACTGGAGCATTGCCCGCATTATGCTTACTAACAAAAACAGTATGACGGGTATCATTGCACCTAACCAGCACATTGGAATGATCTTCGAAATGTGGAAAGCCCTGGGTATGGACATGCCGTATGCCCTGGTCTTAGGCGGCGAACCGGCAATACCTTTTGTTGGTGGCATGCCATTACCTGCATGGGTAGACGAAGTAGATTTTCTCGGTGCCTATTTTGGAGAAGGTATTGAACTAACTGCTGCCGAAACAGTTGACCTGCCAGTGCCTGCTACTGCAGAAATAGTCATTGAAGGACATTTGTCTATTACGGAGAACGCACTGGAAGGCCCAATGGGTGAATATGCAGGGTATGCATGGGGCGGTGAGGGAACGCCCAAGCCCGTTTATAAGGTGACTGCCATTACGCACAGGAATGATCCGATATTGCCTTTTGCGGTGGCGGGAGAACCCGTTGAAGAAGACCATACTGCCTGGGGCATACCCAATGCAGGGGAAATAGTAGCGCTGCTGCGGAAACAAAATATACCCGTTACGTCTGCATGGCTAACATTGGAAGCGGCCAACCATTGGGGCGTCATTACCATCCCCAACAACTGGCGACAACAGATGAACAACATTACCTGCGATGAATTAATACAAAAAATAGCCGCCATTTTGTTTACCTCAAAAGCAGGAATGGGAACGCCTAAATTCATTGTCATCAATGACGACATAGACCCAACAAACACCAATGAGGTAATTTGGGGATTCGCTACGCGTTGCCACCCCGGGAGCGGGGAAGTTGTATTTGAAAAGGAAAATACAAACCCGCTTGTTGCATTTTTAACAAGCGATGAGAAAATGTCTTTCAAAACCACCAAGGTGATCTACAACTGCCTGGCGCCGGACGACTGGGGCGAGCATCTCCCCCGCCGCGTAAACTTTAAAAGAAGCTGGCCAAAAGAAATCCAGGAGAAAGTACTGCAAAACTGGAAGACCTACGGCTTCAGCAAATAACACACTCAGTCATTTTTAAAAAACTAAAAACAATAACCAATGAGCAAGATATTAATATCAAATGGCAATATCGGCGCTGCAACAGCAGCCCTCCTGGCAACGCAGCACAATGAAGTTAGCCTGCTGGTAAGAAAGCCAGAAATCAGTCCCGCCCTAAAAGCACTGGGCGTAACAGCAACGATTGCCGATGCGGCAAAACCCGAAACACTGGCAAAGGCATTTGAGGGTGTAGACAGCTTCTTCTTTATTTCACCGCTGGTAGAAAACATGGTGGAATTAGCCACCAACCTTATTGAGGCAGCCACCCGTGCGGGCGTAAAACATATTGTGCGGTCATCCGCCAACGGTGCAGACCCGGAGGCACCCATTGCGATGGGCAAATTGCATGGGCAGGTAGAACGCCTGATAAAAAACAGCGGTATTGCTTATAGCATCATTCGCCCTGCCAGTTTTTTTCAGAATATCTATGGCAGCATTGCGGGTATCAAAAGCCAGCAGGTGTTTTATGGCTCTGCAGGTGAAGGCAAAAATGGTTTAGTGGATGTAGAGGATATCGCAGCCGTTGCAGCTACCATTATTGCCGACCGCGCAGCACACAACAATAAAACCTATGTTCTAACCGGCCCCGAGGTATTATCAAACTATGATCTGGCAGACATACTAAGCACAAAATTAGGCACCCGCATCAGCTATGTAGACTTGCCGGCAGAAGAACTGGGCAAGGCCTACAAAGGTTACGGAATGGATACCTGGACAATCAATGCCATACTTGAACTGGATAAAATTACCAAGCTAGGTTATGTAGCCAACCTGAGTGAAGATGTGAAGTTAGTAACGGGTAAGATACCAGGATCTTTTGAAGCTTTTGTAAGCAAGAACCTGGCAGCCTTTAAATAATCTTTTGAAACATGCCCACTTCCCACATCCATCATCAGCATTAGTAGGATGGCGTATGCAACGGAAAAAATTATTGTTGACAGGCATTACTCACCACCAACCATACCAAGCAATATGAAAATCATAGCATTTTTTACATTGAAAGAAGGCGTTACGTTATCGCAGGCCGTTCCGTACCTGGAAGCCGAAGAAAAAATGGCCTGGAAGCTTTATTTAACGGGGAAACTAAGGGAGTTTTATCTTACCTCTACCCCGGGACTGGTAATAGACATTTTTGAATACCCAACATTGAAAGACTTTTATGAAGAAATGCAGGAGCTGCCGCTGATGAAAGCCGGCCTGATGAATGTTACGGCGTACGACCTACTGCCTTTCAAAAACATGGAATTCCTGTTCAAAGATGAATACAAAAGCCAATAAAGCCAATACTGTGCATGCTGCCCACTGAACGCACAACATAGATACTTTTTATAACAACAGCATTATGAAAATAGGCATCATTGGAACAGGTAAGATAGGCAGTAACCTGGCGAGGTTGTTTGTAGCAGCCGGTCACGAAGTCATTCTATCCTGGTCGAGATCGCCTGAAAAATTGATATTGCTTTCGCTTGAGCTGGGCAATCACCACCATGCAAAAGCCGCCTCTGTAGCAGAAGCTGTGCAGGATACGGATCTCTGCATTTTATCCATTCATTTTGCAATTCTGGATGACGTAAAAAAACAAATGGGCGACGTGGAGGGTAAAATCATTGTTGATCCAAATAACCGCAATGATATTCGCCTACCCGATGGCGTGAGTGCAGCGTCTGAATTGCAGCGAAGACTCCCTGGCATCAGGTTGGTAAAAGCATTCAGCACTTTGCACTATAAA
>DATJGC010000481.1:0-6864 GCA_035495345.1 Chitinophagaceae bacterium
CTTCCATTACCTTGTTGTACATATACGCAGCGCCGCCGCCGGGCACATCTTCGTCTACAAATACAATGCGACTGGTTTTTTTAAGCGATGCCAGTATGGAATGATGAATATCAAAAGGAAGGAGCGTTTGCACATCTATCAATTCACAACTGATGCCCATACCATCCAGCGTTTCTGCTGCTTCAGCAATAATGCGGAGGGTAGAGCCATAAGAAACGATGGTAATATCTGTGCCGCTGCGCAACACTTCCGGTATACCAAAAGGAATGCAGTAATCCACGAGGTTGGATGGCAATTTTTCTTTCAGGCGATACCCATTGAGGCTTTCTATTACCAGCCCGGGATCATTACCGCGGAGAAGCGTATTGTACATACCCGCCGCCTGCACCATATTCCGTGGCACGCACACATGCATACCACGCAGTGAACTGATGATCATACCCATGGGCGAGCCACTGTGCCAGATGCCTTCTAGACGGTGGCCCCGGGTGCGTACAATCAGTGGGGCAATCTGCCGGCCGGCCGTTCTGTAGTGCATGGTAGCCACATCATCGGTCAGTGGTTGTAAGCCATAGACCAGGTAATCCAGGTATTGTATTTCAGCAATGGGGCGCAATCCGCGCAAGGCAAGGCCGATGCCCCTGCCAATGATACTTAACTCTCTTATACCGGCGTCTGAAATACGCTGGCTGCCATGCTTTGCCTGCAAGCCCGCAAAGCCCTGGTTTACATCGCCAATAAGGCCGAGGTCTTCGCCAAAGGCCAGCACTTTTGGATTGGTTTCAAACAGCTGATCAAAGTAGCGGTTGAGTATTTCAAAGCCATTGATCACAGGCGCGTCTGCCTGGTATTGTGCCGGGTTTGCAGCTACCTGCAACGTACTCTTAGGACCATTTGTATAAAGAAACGAGTTGTACAATGCGGCGTTTTCCTTGCGCAGGGTATTGTAATAATCTTTTATGCGCCCACCGGCTGCATGGTTACTACCCAACATCAGGCCCTGGTGCAATACCTTCATTACATCTCTCCGGTTGGGTTCACGGTTGGCCTGTAATTCTCTCAAAGTTTTTGTAATAGGAGCGGCTTTGTCACCCACAGCGTCTGCCAGATCTTTCAGCAACTCCGCTGCCTGCATCACCTGTTTTTTAATGGGCGCCTGGTAGGCTTCCCATGCCTTATTACGCGCGGTGCGCACAGATTCTTTTACAGCGGTTTCAATATCATCCAGCTCTTCTTCTGCGGCCAGTTCATTTTCAATGAGCCACTGTTTCATTTTCTTGATGGCATCCCACTCTCGCTCCCACTCTAACCGCTCGGGAGATTTATAACGTTCATGGCTACCCGAAGTAGAATGTCCCTGTGGCTGTGTTACTTCTTCTACATGAAACAATGCAGGTGTATGTGTATCCCTCACTTTTTTAATGCCGGCTTCAAACACCTCGCACATGCCGGCATAATCCCATGCTTTTACACGGTAAATATCAATACCATTGGTGCCTTCTTTCTTTTGAAAGCCCCTGAGCGCTTCGGAGATGGAAGCCTTGGTGGTCTGCAGTTTCTTAGGTACCGAAATGCCGTAGCCATCGTCCCATACAAAGATGGCCAGGGGTACCTGCAACACGCCCACGGCATTAATGACTTCCAGGAAATGGCCTTCACTGGTAGAGGCATCGCCAATGGTACAAAAGCACACTTCGTTGCCATTATTTGAAAGCTGGCTGAACTGCGCCAGTGCGGGTATATTTCTGAAAGCCCTGGAGGCGTAGGCCAATCCCAGCGCCTTGGGCATCTGGGCGGCGGTGGGTGCCATGCCTGCGGCCAGGTTTTTACGGTTTACCAGGTCTACAAATTCGCCGTCTTTGTCTACAATTTCGGTAGCAAAATGAGAGTTCATCTGGCGGCCCGCGCTGTGCGGGTCATGGGCTGTATCGGGATCTGCATACAATTGCGCAAAGAATTCCTGCACAGTAGCGGCGCCGGTGGCAAAGGCAAAGGTCTGATCACGGTAATACCCGCTGTAGAAATCACCGGGGCGGAAAAATTTTGCCATGGCTACCTGTGGCACTTCTTTTCCATCTCCAAAGATGCCAAACTTGGCCTTGCCGGTGAGTACTTCTTTACGCCCGGTAAGGCTGGCTTCACGACTTTCACAGGCAAGGCGAAAATCTTTCAGCACTTCCTCCCTGAAATGATCAAAAGAAAGCGCTTCACCGCTGGAAATTTCGTTGGTGCTTTTGTATTCCATTTAACAAACCTAGGGAATTTTTTAAATCACTAAGGGAACAAAGAGAAAAAGAGGTTTAAAGGAGAATAAAAGAGAAAAAGAGCAATCTCCCGGCTCATTTTACTTGCAGCCCAAAAGCCCCCTGTTCCCCGCTACCCTCTTAGCCCCTCTTTCTTCTCATTTAATCTCCTAGCCCCTCCCTCTGCGCGCCCCGCGCCCTCTGTGCGATATATTATTCGAAGCAAAAGCTCTTTTTCTCCTTTACCCTCTTAGCCCCTCAAAGCAATAGCCCTTTGTCTCTTTAATCTCTTAGCCCCTCTTTTTCCCCTTTAATCTCTTAGCCACTCCGTTTGCGCGCCCCGCGCGCTCTGTGCGATATATTATTCGAAGCAAAAGCTCTTTTTCTCCTTTACCCTCTTAGCCCCTCGAAGCAAAAGCCCTTTTTCTCTTTAAACTCCTAGCCCCTTTTCCTCCTTTATCCTCTTAGCCGCTAGCGCTTTGTTAATAAAACCTCAAGCTAAAAATTATCCTATGACAGGTAGCGTACAATATGTAAATTTGGGCATCGTTTTAGATTTTAAACCGAAATAATATCATGAAAACACTGTTGACCCTTTTAGCTACAGCCGTTATGGTAAACCTGGCCATTGCACAGGGCACCCAGGTGGCGGCCAAGACCGGCCAGGAACTGCTTGTTTTAAAAGAAACCTCCTTTGATTTTAGCAAGATACAACAGGGACGCCCCGTTACCCATGAATTTGTGGTAACCAACCCATCCGGAACAGATACCCTCAAGATTGAAGATGTACGCGCCAGCTGCGGTTGCACCACCCCCGTTTGGAAACATGAACCCGTGGCACCCAACAGCAGCACCAAGATTTCCGTAGGTTACAACGCGTATAACGAAGGGCCTTTTGAAAAAACCGTCACCATTACCTACAATGGCGGCCAAACAAAATTGCTGACCATTAAAGGCAATGTATACAAGGCGCCGGCCACACCAGCCCCTGAAAACCAGGGTGTGGATTTACTAAAGAAATCTAATTAACAGCCACTTAAAATTTTAAACTAATAACCATGAAAAATTTATTTCTTTCGCTGGCCGCCATGCTTGTTGTTGCTGCCGGGTTTGCGCAAACTGCAACGCCTGCTGCACCCGCGGTGGTAAAAGGTGAAGACCTTATCAAGTTCAAAGAAACCGTGCATGATTTCGGTAAGATTAAACAGGGCGTGCCTGTAACCTACGATTTCACCTTTACCAATGTGAGTCCAAAAACCGTTGTTATTGAATCTGCTACCGCCAGCTGTGGCTGCACTACACCGGTAAAGCCCGAGAAGCCCATTGCAAAAGGCAAGTCAGATAAGATAAAAGCAGGTTTCAATGCCGCCTCTCCCAGTCCGTTCGACAAGACCATCTATGTAAAAGTAGCCGGTGCCGCACAGCCGATGGAGATCAAGATTAAAGGCGAAGTACTTACCCCCGATGCATATGCAAAGTATACCGCAGAAAAGGGTAAAAAAGCAAGCAAGTAGTATTTTACAGTTTGTTTGATATAATAGCCGTCTCATTTTTATGAGACGGTTTTTTTATGCTGGCAAAGAATAGATTTAGGTACAGTTCTTCTTTAACACCCGGCGTTATTAAAGCCACTGTATTGAGGTAACGGGCATACGAAGCACAAGGAGTCGCCAGGGATTTGGCGCGCTTAACGGGCATAAAAAAGCCGCTCTTTGCAGAGCGGCTGATTATAGTAAAGTGTACAATTATTTGTAATAGCTTATACTTTAAAGTGAGCAAATGCCTTGTTGGCTTCTGCCATACGGTGCGTATCTTCTTTCTTTTTGAATGCACCACCTTCACCCTTTGCAGCAGCCACAATTTCGTTGGCCAGTTTGTCTGCCATGCTTCTGCCGTTTCTTTCACGTGAAAAACGGATGAGCCATTTCATGCTTAAAGAGATCTTCCTGTCTGCACGTACTTCAGAAGGAATCTGGAAGGTAGCACCACCAATACGGCGACTGCGCACTTCTACAGAAGGAGTAACATTAGACAAAGCCCTTTTCCAGATATCATAACCGTCTTCGCTGGTTTGTTTGCTTACTTTGTCAATAGCATCGTAAAAAATAGTGAAGGCATCACTTTTCTTACCCTGCCACATAATGTTGTTTACAAAACGGGTTACGTTTTTGTCGTTGTATTTAGCATCGGGGGCCAGCGGTAATTTTTTGGCTTGTGCTTTCCTCATTGTATCTAAAGTTTATAGACTGCCTGTACGGCAGGAATATGATGTTTAAGTAATTATTTTTTACCGCCCTTGTCTTTCTTGGTACCGTATTTAGAGCGACTCTTCTTACGATCTTTAACACCGGCAGTATCAAGGCTACCACGAACAATATGGTAACGAACACCTGGTAAATCTTTCACCCTACCGCCACGGATAAGCACGATGGAGTGTTCCTGCAGGTTATGCCCTTCACCCGGGATATAGGCAATTACCTCCACTTTATTGGTTAACCTTACCTTGGCTACCTTACGCAGCGCAGAGTTTGGTTTTTTAGGAGTAGTAGTATACACACGCGTACATACACCACGGCGTTGCGGGCATGCGTCCAGCGCACGCGACTTGCTCTTGGCCCTGATGATTTGTCTTCCTTTACGTACTAACTGTTGAATTGTAGGCATTCGTACCTTTTTTATTTGGGACGGCAAAGGTAAGGTTTAGGCCGGGAAAAGTCAAAATTAAAAAACAAAAAAACAAAAAATATACTTCCCCCTGGCTTCGCCCGCCCGCCCGCTCTAATGACTTTAAACAGAAAAGCCACAAAAATGGGGAAACGACTGTTTCCCCATGGCTATGTTGGCCACTGGCTCTTTAAATTTTATACAACCAGCCGTATTTATCGGCTTCCTTTCCTTCCTTGATGGCATTCATCCGGCGTTTTATTTCCGGGCTCACCTTCCAGTCGGCTACGTCGAAACTCATTACAAAGTCCTTATAACGAAGCTCTTTTATCATGGATACGGTGGCGGCGGTACCGGTGCCAAATACCTCTTTGAGCTCGCCGGCGCTGTAGGCGGCGGTAAGCTCATTGATATCTATTTTTCTCTCTTCCACGGTATAACCCATTTCTTTAAGCAGCACAATGGCGCTGTTGCGGGTAACGCCATCCAGGATAGTACCCTGTGTAAGATCAGGCGTAAGTGCTTTATTGCCTACAATGAAGAACACGTTCATGGTACCAATTTCCTGCACGTACTTGTGTTCAGCGGCATCTGTCCACAATACCTGGTCGTACCCCTTCTTTTTAGCCTCCGCGGTAGGCAGCATTACGGCGCCGTAATTACCCGCATTTTTGGCAAAGCCGACGCCGCCTTCTACAGCGCGCACATATTGCTCTTCTACGTAGATGCGCATGGGAGCTGCATAATATGGACCGGTAGGACTGAGCAGTATAATAAATTTATAGGTTTCAGAAGGTTTTACGCCAATCACTTCATCAGAAGCAAACATAAACGGCCTGATATAGAGTGCATGATCTTCCTTGGCGGGAATCCAGTTTTTATCCAGCTGAATCAGTTTGGCCAGTCCATCAATAAAGATTTCCTGCGGAACGGCGGGCATCTGCATACGGGCTGCGGACAGGTTAAAGCGCCTGAAATTATCCATGGGCCTGAAGATGGCTACATTGCCCTTATCGTCCTTATAGGCTTTGATGCCTTCAAAAATGGCCTGTCCGTAGTGGAGGGCTGCGCAGGACGGACTAATGAGCAGGGGCTGGTAGGGTTTAATCTCCACGTTCTTCCACTCGCCGTTTTCATAATCGGCCTCCAGCATGTGGTCTGTAAAATATTTTCCGAAGGGAATATTGTCAAAAGGAATATCCTTCAGCTTGCTTCTTTCTGCTTTTGTAACTTGAATATCCAGGGTGCCAGTCATAATACCTGAGGTTTGTTGCAAAGAAACAAAGTTTTGCCGGGCACACAAAAAAAACTAACGAATGTTCGGAAGAAATTTGGGCAACTATATACGAGTTGGGACAAATGGGGGATTAATTTTTTAATCGTTTTAAAAACCAAATACTTGATAATATTACTAAAATGGAAAAAACAAGGAGATCATTTGCAGTTATCACGAAATTTTTTGTTTTCCTTCCTATCTCTGTTTGAGCATACTGGAAGTCAATATTTTGAATCTTGCAATATATTCCGAGCAATGCAATAATTCCAAATACAGTAATTAATGTTAGAAATAAGACTTTCATTCTTACTTCTTTTTAGGCTTATCCTTCTTAGGCAACACCTTCTTATCAACAGGCATAGGTATTACACTTGCCTTTATAACGTCAGCAAACGTGCCGTTGATAGCAAGCTTGGTGTCGTACTTTTCTGCGCGTTCTTTTTTAGCTTTTGCCATAGGACAAATTTAAATTATTTATTGGAGTTTTGAATATTGGTGTGCAATTGTATTGTTACCAACATTATAAGCATACTCGGCTGACGGCACAAAGTTAATGTTTACACCACCTATTTCTTTTTCGGCAGAGGCATCAAGTGTAGTTACAAAGGCGTCCGTGAGCTTATTTTTGGTGCTAAAAGACAATAGGTTTTTTATTTCCGAATAGCTATCAACCGCCTTGTT
>DATJGC010000482.1:0-3450 GCA_035495345.1 Chitinophagaceae bacterium
CCAAACTTACTGGCATTGGCAAATACCAACGGGGTGATCTTCTGGTGCAGCGATTGAAAATGAAAATCTTTGAGTACACCCACCACGGTATAGTAATAAGGTACACCGCCAGGACCGTTAAAATTTTCTTCTGTTGAAGAAAGCCGCGCACCAATCGGTGTTTTCAAGCCGAGTTCTTCCACTGCCTTTTCATTGAGTACCACGGCCAGTGAATCACTGCCAAACGCTTTGGAGAAGAAGCGGCCCTGTTTCATTTCTATGTCTAGCAATGGCGCAAACTGATCGTCTACAATCACAGCGCGGCCTGTCATTGGTTCTTTGGCGCCTGAGGCCACCGCCTGGAAGGTAATGCCAAAGAAGCCGCCTTCTCCCGGTAATGCAGAAACGCCGCTTACCATTTCTATACCCGGTACGCGCAGCAACTCGTTCTTAAAGGCATCAATTTTGGCGTCCAGTAAGTCGGCACGACGCACACTGATAACATGATCTTTTTTAAAACCGAGTTTATCGCCCAGCATGTATTTCATTTGCCGGTTTACGGTTATGGTGCAGATAATGAGCACCACGGAAATCGCAAACTGAAATACCACCAGCCCGTTGCGCAAAGCCAACCCATATTTGTTGGTATTGAACTTGCCCTTTAGTACCAGGATGGGCTTAAAGGAAGAAAGGATAAATGCAGGGTACAAGCCCGCAATTAAACCAATGGCCACGGCAAACAAGAAAGACAAAAGTATTTTTAGGGGTTGCGCAAAATAGCTTAAGCTGAGTTCTTTTCCGGCTACTTTATTAAACAGTGGCAGCAGGAAGATGACCAGCACAAAGGCTACCAGGATACTGCATACACTGATGAGCACCGACTCCAGTAGAAACTGCGCAATAAGTGATTTTTTTTCTGAGCCAAAGGTTTTACGTATACCCACTTCCTTGGCGCGCTCTACAGACCTGGCGGTGGAAAGATTAATAAAGTTAATGCTGGCAATAACCAGTATAAAAATAGCGATAACAGAAAAAACATAGATGGTCTTGATGCTTCCGTTGGGTCTTAGCTCTGCTTCCAGGTCAGAGATCAGGTGAATTTTTGTGAGTGGCTGCAGGTAGTAATGATAGCCATTGCCGGCAGACTGAAACTGCTCATAGGTCATGTTGAAATTCTTGGCAATGGCCGGCGAAACGTATTTGTCTATTACATGCGGCAGTTTTGCTTCAAGCGATGCGGGTGATGCATTGGGGCTTAGCAACAAATAGGTATGCGCAGAAAATCCGGTGTAATTGGGTTGCTGTGTAAAAGGAAAGCTGGCGGCAGACAATAACATATCAAATGTAAAATGCGCGGCCTGTGGCCAGTCTTTGCAAACGGCAGACACTACATAATGCGCATCATCATCGGTGGTAAATGATTTACCCATGGCCGCAGCAACGGAACCAAAATATTTTTTAGCCGTGGTTTCCGTAAGTACTGCAGTATTTGCCTTCTGCAAGGCCGTTGCCGCGTCTCCCTCTAACAGCGGCGCTGTAAAAACAGCAAAAAAGTTAGAGTCTGCCAGCAATACTTTTTTTTCTTCAAATACCTTGTCTGCAATTTTTATAAAGAAACTGCCCGTGCCTACCACGTTAAACAGCCTTGTACTTTGCAAAACTTCAGGGTATTCATGTTGTATAGATTCTCCAATGGAGGAAGGAATGATGGAGTAGGAGGTAGACCTGCCGGGATACTTTCTGTCCAGCACCACGCGGTAAACATTTTTGGCATTTTTGTGAAAGCTGTCGTACCCCAGCTCACTCTGAATAAACAATACAATCAACAGGCAAACAGCCATACCGGTGGCCAGACCAAAGATGTTGATAAAAGTATAGCTCTTCCTTTTTATCAGGCTGCGGATGGCTACTTTAAAATAGTTCTTTATCATGTATTTTGGTTTGTTGCAGTAATGAGTTTATTCAGTAAACTTACTCACTTCTCAGGCTTTTCACCGGGTTAGCAAGGGCTGCGCCGATGGCTTTTGCACTCACCGTTAGCAGGGCCACCAGCATGGCGGCCAGGGCAGCCAACAGAAATACCCACCAGTGCAGGTCAATTTTATAGGCAAAGTCCTGCAGCCATTGATGCATGGCCCACCAGCTTACCGGCCATGCCAGCACACAGCCAATGAGCACCAGCCTCAGAAAGTCTTTAGACAACATAGCCGTTACCTGCGAAACGCTAGCGCCCAGTACTTTGCGGATACCGATTTCTTTGGCGCGTTGTTCTGCGGTATACGTGGCCAGTCCAAATAATCCGAGGCAGGCCACAAAGATGGTCAGCAGTGCAAAGATGGTAAGCATCTGTCCTGTCTTCTGTTCGGCTGCATAAGTACGGTTGTACAGATCATCCATAAAATCATAACTCAACGGTTCTTCTACCTGGTAAGATGCCCAAGCAGTTTTTAAAGACGCAATTAAACCAGCCATGTTGCTTGTCCTGGTTTTGATAATCAATCCGGATTGCGGGTCAAGCACCATCAGCAGCGGAGTGATGGCTTCATGCAAAGATTTGAAATGAAAATCTTTTACCACGCCAATCACCGTAAAAGTGTAGTTCTTACCGCGGTGACTGTTCTGCCTGGTAATTCTCTTGCCAACGGCTTCTTTGCCAAAGCCAAATGCTTTGGCGGCGGTTTCATTGATGAGCATGGCAGAAGAATCGGTTGAAAATGACGGAGAGAAATTTCGACCTGCTGCCAATTGAATACCGAGTGTGGGCAGGTATTGCTCGTCTACATGGTATTCAATCGTTTTCATCATGTGATCTTCTTGTCCTTCAGGGTAGGCCAGCGAGTTGTTGTTGTAGCTGGGGCCGGCAGGTTTAAACCCCGAAATGGTTACATTGGCAACACGCGGATCCTGCAACAGTGATTGTTTTAATGTTTTTTCATTTTTGCCCAGGGCCCATGAATTGCTAACCACCAGTAGCTGCTCTTTATCGTACCCCAGCTTTTGCCCCTGTATAAATTTCATTTGCTGGTATACGATCAAGGTGCCGCCAATGAGCGTAACAGAGATAAAAAACTGGAAGACCACCAGGCCGCTTCTGAAACCCGTACTATGGCTGCTGATGCCCAGCCTTCCTTTCAGCGTTGCAATGGGTTTAAAAGACGAAAGAAAGAAAGCAGGATATATTCCGGCCAGCAGGCCCACCAGTACGCCCAGCGCCAGTAGAGAAGCGATGCCACTAACGGTAAAGCCCAGTGGCAGATTTTTACCAGACAATGTATTAAACACCGGTATATATAACTGTATGAGTACGGCGGCCATGAACAGTGCAAGGAGGGTAAGCAGCACAGACTCCAGCAAAAACTGTTTGATGAGGCTTCCTCTTCCTGAACCCATTACTTTGCGCATGCCTACCTCTTTGGCACGTTTGCCTGCGCCAGCGGTAGACAGGTTGATAAAATTAATGGAGGCAATCAA
>DATJGC010000483.1:0-3073 GCA_035495345.1 Chitinophagaceae bacterium
GAGAGCAGGTGCAGAAATTGTGTACTGCGTGAAAAGCCTGCTTTCAAAAAAGTATTCTTCTTCAGTTCATACCGCAGAGAAATGCGTGGTTCAAGGTAGTTATAGGTGGTCACCGGTGATCGGTCCTTCACGTTGCTGGCATAATCCAGCGGCTTACTGGTATTCTGCGTAGTATCCCGAAAATAATAGACAGTGGTATTGCCGAGGTAATTGTACTGCGTGAAGCGCAGGCCGGCCTGTAACGTTAATGCATGGGTGATTTTCCAGGTGTCTTCTGCATACAGTGCGGTTTCAGCACCATACCTCCGTACCAGGGAAATTTCATTGGCTTCTCCATTGCTGGTAAGCAAACCCTTGCCAGGATAAAAATTATAGTACGCCAAATTGATACCCGCCTTTAACTGGTGCCGGCTGTTTACATACCATGTGAGCGATGATTTAAGACCGGTGGTTTGAATGTTAGATACCCAGTCGTACTGCTGGTTACTACCCGCATCCGTAGATTTAAATTTAAGGCGGTAATCATACTTTGAATAATACAGGCTGGTGTTCAGGAAAAGCTTGCGGGTAAAAAGATGGTTCCAGCGAAGTGTGCCGGTACTGTTGCCCCATTTAAAATTTGCCTGGTTGTTAAAACCCAGCACATCGCGCCCCAGGTAGCCACTCAGGTACAGC
The DNA here is from genome assembly GCA_035495345.1 of Chitinophagaceae bacterium. GTDB lineage: Bacteria > Bacteroidota > Bacteroidia > Chitinophagales > Chitinophagaceae > JACMLD01. The sequence goes on from DATJGC010000483.1 coordinate 676, forward strand.
GTATTGTTGGCGTTGAGCTGTACATTGCCCTTGGCGGTGATATCATAAAAATACAGGCTGTTATCGCCTTTTAAGAAAGGTTTTGCCAGTACATCTATATAAGAACGACGCGCAGCCACAATAAAAGACGATTTGTTTTTCTGCAGCGGACCTTCTACGGCAATCCGACTAAAGATATTTCCTATACCACCGTTAACGGCCAGCTTCTGGTTGTCACCTTCCTTCATGCGTATATCCAGTACGGAGGAGGTTCGGCCACCATACTCTGCCGGAAACGCGCTTTTGTACAAGGTCACATTCTTTACCGCGTCTGGATTAAAAACGGAAAAGAAGCCCAGCAGGTGAGATGAATTGTACACGGGTGCCTCATCCAGCAAAATCAGGTTCTCATCTACATTGCCGCCTCTTACATTGAAGCCGCTGGCACCCTCACCCGCATTGGTGATGCCCGGAAGCGTTAACAGGGCCTTTACAATATCGGGTTCGCCCATAAAAGCGGGAATCTTTTTTATCTGCGCAGCACTTAGTTGCTGAATACCCAATGCAACCGTGTTGGTTCTTTTTAAACGGCGTTCGCCCGTTACCGTTACCTCCTCAAGGCTGGCCCTGGCGGTCTGCATACGCACGTTAACCGTCTGGCTTTCCTGCAGATCAATATTCTTTTCAAAATTGCCATACCCGGCATAACTGGCAGTAAGCATATACTGCCCCGGTGAAACGGAAATGGAATAAAACCCGTACGCGTTGGATTGCACAACGGCATTGCCCGGGCTTAAAATGATAGTGGCGTTTATCAACGCTTCACCATTGGCGGTATCACGCACATATCCGCTGATGGTATATAATTTCTTCTGCGCATGCGCATCGGCGAAAGCCAACAGAAATGCCATGCAAAAAAACAAGAGCCTGCCTGCCTGATGATTCATATTGTTATTTGTTTACCCGTTAATACAACTGTTCAGTATTTTACCCCTATGCAGCAATAAAAAAAAATTGCAAAAATTAAAAAATGGTAATACCGGCATTCCATCCAATCCAGCCCTGCCACTGTTTGTTCCAAAGGCCAAAGGAGGGATAGCCCGTGGTGGGAATAAAATGGTTGCTTCCTTCAGTATTGTCTGCAGAAGCATAGTAGGCAGACAAAGAAGGACCCGCAAACAAAGCGAATTTTTTATGCGCATGCCAGCTGATGTGCAGCTGCAGCCTGTTCAGCACATGCGTTCCATTATCATTGTTTAAATAGAGATAATGCGTACTGATCTCGGGGTTAAAAAACCATTTTTTGCCCAGCGCAATATCGCTGCCGGCGCCATAGCCCACACTAAAGATGGTTCGGTTACTGTCTGGTTGCAGGCCTACGGACAAAATGCTGTATAATTTACGGTTGCCTGCTTTATAGCCCAGGCTGATGGGGAGGATTTCATTACTGCTGATCACCAGTTTATGATAGCCCTTATGTATGATATTGATGAGGCCCAGGCTGTAACCATCTGATGTATCGGCAATATTAACAATGCCAACCTGTACACCTTTTAGTTTATGCGCATAATTTACACCGGCGCTTAGTTGCAACCCGTTCATTTCTTTTGTTGCTACGTTAAAATTGGGGCTCACCTGTAAACCACGCACGTTCATCCAGGCCACATTGCCAGTGCCTGCTGCCTGAACGCCCTGTACCTCGTGCGCCACAATATTTACCAACCCTGCGAGCTGCACACCATGCATATTGCCTACCACCATGTTTACAAAGCCCGCCGCCTGCAAACCGCGCATGCTGTCCAGCACGGTATTATTAAAACCCGCCAGCTGAACGCCCCGCAACGCTCCACCGGTAACATTGATAGCGCCGGCTGCCTGCAGCATGTGCACTGACCTGCGGTTAAGGTTAAACAAACCCGCCAGCTCCACACCATTTACGCCACCGGTATATCCGCCTACAATGTTCAACGAAACATGATTGATTACCTGCGAGCTCAGTTTGCCCTGTGTGCTAAGTCCAGGGGTGAGCGATACCTGCATGGTACGGTTGGCAAAAAATTTACGCAGGTTGATACTCTGTATTTTCTGGCGTGAGGAAGCAATAAACGGCCCATCATGGTTCTTTCTACCTGTGCGGAGGTACCGGCAAAAAAAAACGGCGCATTATAATTACTCCATTGGGTATTCAGTGCAATATCTCCAGGGGCACCGGGGGTAATGGGCGACACTGCCAGGGGCTGCGCTGCAATTTTAGCGGATATAACGGGTATCTGCACCTGCTGTTCTGCCGGGTTGGCAATGTATACCGTGGTGTCTTCATAATAGGCCTTGCTAACGGTGAGTGCAATGCCATCCGCATTCTTTAACCGGATGGAAAAATAGCCGTTTGCATTGGTTAACGCAGATTGCAGGTGTTTTT
>DATJGC010000484.1:0-4000 GCA_035495345.1 Chitinophagaceae bacterium
CGGCAGCAGCAGTGATAAACTGAATGATGCGTTGCGACTGCATATTCATCCTGAAGAGCTGTATGAATACTTTTCTTTGTGGGAAAAATCTATTGCAGACAATACGCGTTTTGAACTGGTACACAGGCTGAAAAAGAACAATGAAGATGAATACGCCTGGCATTATACCCAGGCCCTGCCCTTTAAAGACTATAATAACGATACCGTGGCCTGGTTTGGCATCAGCACAGATATTGATGAACAGAAAAGAGCGCTGGATAAGAAGGATGAATTTATTTCCATTGCCAGTCATGAACTAAAAACACCGGTTACCAGCATCAAAGGCTATGTACAATTGCTGCGCTTCAATTTTCAACAGGAAGGAAACGCAGAAGCGGCCAGCCTGCTTACAAAAGCAGACATACAGATCAATAAATTAACCAGCCTTATTACAGACCTGCTGGATGTAAGAAAGATTGAAAATGGTCAGCTCCGCTACCATGAAGATACCTTTGAATTTAACAGCCTGGTAAGGGAGATCATTGAAGAAACAGAACGTGTAACCAGGCACCCTATTGAATATGCCGCAGGCCCGGATTGCACGGTACGCGGAGACCGGAATAAAATAGGCCAGGTGATTACCAATTTTATAGACAATGCCGCCAAATACTCTCCTGCGCACGCCGTTATAAAAGTAGCTACTGATGTTCAGGATGCAAGGGTGAAATTATCCGTGCAGGATTTTGGATTGGGTATTCCGAAAGACCAGCAGGGAAAAATATTTGAGCGTTTCTTCCGCGTGAGTGGAGAAAAAGAAAATACGTACGCGGGTCTTGGTCTTGGCCTCTATATCTCGGCAGAGATTATCAAGCGCCACAAAGGCAGTATTGGCGTGGAGAGTGAACACGGAAAGGGTTCTACTTTTTATTTTGAATTACCCACATTTAAAAAACCCGAATAAACAAACCAGTTTGAAAAAGATTTTTATTGCAGACGATGACCCGGACATCGTAGAGATACTAAATATGATGTTAACCCTGGCCGGCTATAAAACACATGCCAGCACCAATGCCAACGATATTTTTGCGTACACAACAGATTTCCCGGACCTTATTCTGTTAGATATCTGGATGTCTGGTATTGATGGCCGCGAAATTTGCAAGCGTTTAAAGGCAAACCCTGTTACGCAGGATATACCGGTGGTATTCTTATCCGCTAACTCACGCATTAACGAGATAACAGAAGAATACCATGCGCATGATTATATTGCCAAGCCTTTTGAAATGGATCACCTCCTCAACAAGGTTAAGCATATACTGGCTGCAACCGCCGCGTAATCATGGTTAGCGTTCCATCCATTTTTTAAAGGCCGGTGCTTTTTCCCTGCTGATATCTACCTGCATCTTTAACGGTGCTTTCAGGGTAAGTGTCAGTTTCTGGTTTTCATGTGGTGTTACCGTCTGTATGGCATCCGTATGCACAATGCATTGCCGGTTGGCTCGGTAGAAAACATTCGGGTCAAGCAATTCTTCAATTTCTTCCAGGGTAGTAAAATCAAGAATATGCTTCTCGCCGGTAAACGTGAACAGGTAATGAATGTTTTCTTTCAAAAAACAGGCGATGTCTTTGGTGTTGATGGGCATCCATTGCCGGCGATGGCTCACAATAAATTTTTGCTTATAGGCGGGCAGGGCAGATTGCGGTTGCGAGAGCTTTTGAATCAGCTGTTGAATATCTGCCGGAAAGCTGGCCTGGCTTTCAACAATATTTTTACACTTGAGAATGGCCCTGCTGAGCTCCTCATCATCTATCGGTTTCAATAAATAGTCTACCCCGTTTACTTTGAAGGCGCGGATAGCATAATCATCATACGCAGTGGTAAAGATGACCGGGCTTGTAAGCTGGTTGGTTTCAAACAGCTCAAAGCTAACGCCATCGCCCAGTTGAATATCCATAAAGAAAAGATCTGGCTGGGGGTGGGCAGCCAGCCACTTCCTTGCCTGTGCCAAGCCGGGCAAAATGGCTGTTACTTCTACAAAAGGAGCAACAGCATTTATTTTATTGCGCAATTCTTCGGCAATAATGGATTCATCTTCAATAATGACTGCCTTCATATTAATGGAATTTTTACGGTAAAATATTGAGCATCTTCTATAATAATGATGGGTTTTCCGCTCAGGTAATGATACAGCGATTGCAGGTTGGTAAGCCCATGGCGGTTACTGGTTTCAACAAATTTTTTCTTCTGCAGGTTATTGCGCACCACCAGCTGATCCTGTTCTATAAAAATATCAATGGTTAAAGGATGATCAGTACCCGTGATATTATGCTTAATGGCGTTCTCAATCAGGTTTTGTATGGTAACCGGCGCAATCTTTCGGTAGAGGTATTCTTCAGGTATATCTACATTCACGCGCAAAGCTTCTTTAAAACGGGTTTGTTGCAGCTGGGTATACGTATCGGCCAGTTTTATTTCTTCCGTTAATGCCACGGTTTCATTGTCCCTGCTTTTTAAAATGTAGCGATAGATCTTTGACATACGGTCCAGAAACTGTTTGGCATGTACCGGGTTGCTGGTGATAAGTCCGCTCAAAGAAGTAAGCGAGTTAAAAAGAAAGTGCGGGTTAAGCTGTTGCTTGAGGCTTTCATACATTACCAGCACTTTTTCTTTTTCAAGCGCATTGGCTTTGGATTGCAGGCTATATACTTTTTCCCGCTGCGCAATACGGTATTGGTACAGCGCGTACAGCAACAAACCGAGTAGCAAGGCCAGCAGCAAAATAAACCACCACGTTTTGTAGAACACGGTATCAATATGAATACGAATGGTTTTTTCGGCAGCCGTCCACACATTTCTGTCTGCAGACGTTTTGTAATGAAAGACATAATCACCCCCGGGTACATTGGTATAATTCACTACCCTGTCCTGTGAGTAGACCCATTCTTTATCAAAAGGCGCCAGCTGGTGTGCATACCATGTGCCCCTGGGATTGCTGTAATGCAGCGCTACCATTTCAAGTGAAAAGAAGTTGCTGCTGGCGCCAAGTGTAATGGCGCTTTGATCTTCAAAATTGGCAAATGTTTTTGGACGATTGCCATACACGTTGAACGCAGTAAGGTAGGCATCAAAACTATGCTGCTGGCTGCTGTAATTATTGGGATTGAACTGTACAAAACCGCGCAGGGTTGGATACACAAAATCGCCATTGCTTAAACGCAGGGCCTGCTGGTAATTGAAATCTACCGTGGGCAAACCGCTCCGGATATCGAATGAAGTAAAAAATTGTCTAGATGCATCCAGCATGTACAGGCATTTACTGCCTACCATCCAAAGGCGGTTTTTATCATCTACCATTAAGGCCGCTGTGCTTTCAGCGGGTTTGCCGGGGCCATAGAGCAAATGGGTGAAGCTGTCACTCTTTTCCTGCCAGGCATTGATACCCTGCATAGTTGCTACCCAGATAATCCCTTTTTTATCTTCCGTAATAGACGTAACATGGTTGTTGCTGAGAGAGCGCGTACTACCCGGTATCATTGTCCAGTGGCGCACCGCCTGTGTGGCGGGGTCATACATCGTCAGCCCTCGGGAGTAAAAGCCAAACCAAAGGCGGTGTTTGCTGTCTTCATATATACAAATGGTATTGAACCTTGCATACGGTGCCAGATGCGGATCATCAGAAAAATCTTTTACCTGCTTTGTACGACTGTTATACTGGTAGATGCCATCCCTGCTGCCAAACCAGGTATTTTGTTGCTGGTCTTTTATTATGGACCAGAAAAATGACAAGGGCAGGTTATCCTTCTCGCCAAAAAAATCCATTTTGCCGCTGCTGCGGTGATAGCGGTTGAGACCGCTGGCTGTGCCAATCCATACCAGGTCGCCATCACACAAAACAGAACGGATAGAATTGTAGTGCAGTACGTTTGAATTTTCTGCCTTGTTTTGAAATATTTTGTACTCATTTCTTCTTGGGTCGTACCGGGCAATACCACTGCCTGTACCCAGCCAGAGATAGCCGCT
>DATJGC010000485.1:0-5005 GCA_035495345.1 Chitinophagaceae bacterium
CGGTGAAGACGCTAAAAAGGGTTGGACAACCGAAGCCGATTTGCTGGATGGTATCCGCACAGATGAAGACGCATTACAGTCGCTGATGCAAACACCCGGTGCGGTGATGCTCACGGCACGTGACACAGAGAACACTATTGCGGGCTGCGTTTACCTGGAAAGGCAAGCCGGCAGTTTTTACCTGGGCATGTTAACCGTATCGCCGCTGTTGCAGGCCGGTGGCATTGGTAAACAATTATTGTATGCTGCGGAAGACTATGTACGGCAGCAGGGTTATAATAGCATTACCATGTCGGTTATTTCTGTACGTCATGAACTCATTGCATGGTACCAGCGACATGGGTATGCGGCTACTGGTGACACAAAGCCTTTTCCCTCCAGCCCCGCCTTTGGAATACCCAAGCAGCCGCTGGAGTTTATTGTAATGAAGAAGACTTTGTAAACAACATGTTAGATGATGTGCATCGCACAACAAATAAATTCTTACTCATACGGTTCTTTTCAGCAAGGCATTGCCCACTGCACAATCGAGGCATTTCTTTTCATCGCAATAGCGGGTTTTTAATTCAATAAGCGCCTGGCTATGGAAAGCGTTTTTATTGGGCATGCCCAATGCCTGCCATCCGCTGCAAAGACTGTTTTTCTCAGGCGGCAGCGCCTCCAGCCACCGCAGGGCCTTTTCTTTTTGTTTTTCTTCATGATGGTACAATCCATGCGCAAACAAAAGCGGCGCCACGGTATTAATGATGATATTATGTATCATCGCCTTTCCCAGGGTCTTTACTTTATACGCCGATAAAACGCCGGGCGAATAATGGTAATGCCAATAATCATTGGCCTGCACAGATAGTAATGCCATTACTTCCTGCACCTGGCTGGCTTCTGCAATAGCGGCAAAAAAATGGCTGCACTGGTGAAACAGCATGGCCAGTTGTGCAAGGCGCAGAGAAGGAAAGGCCGCCGGGCGCATCCGCAGAAAGAAAACGGGCATGGGCGGCCGTTTGAGTTGGTATTTGTGCTGCAGAAATTGATATTCTCTTTGCAAGAGACTGGTGTAGGCATCGGCAGGTGCATCAGTAAGCAACCCGGCCTGCCCCAGTAACAACGCTTCCAGTACGGTTAACTGGTTTTTATGGCGCAGCAATACAGCCATGGGTATGGAACGGGCGATGCCTTCAAAGGCGTCTGCGTTTACCTGCATGCCAAAGTTGCGGGCCAGCATTTGCCAGCAGGTCTCCTGCCAGTGTACCTGGTTTTGTTCTAGTAACTGTAATACATAAGCGCTTTTGCGTTGCAGTCGTTCCGCTAAGAGTCGTTCATTCCAGGAAAGCCAGACCAGCGCACTTACGTTTTTAATGCCAGCGGCGCAGGCCACAAAGGAAGATTGCTGCATCCAGTCGTTGTACTGTTGTAATAAAAGGTTAGGCACGCGGTGTTGCAGTTCAAGCAGGGGAAGATGCGGTGCTTCCAATGTATCATCATGTTGCCAAACCACGTGCAGCACAACATTTTTGTAATTAGCGTCTGCCTGGTGCCCGTGTTTCTGCCAGTCGCTCGTGCGCAGGTGAAGTTCAACATGCCCCACCAGCAGGGTGCTGCCGATGCGAATACTGGCGGTTAAAAAATCAGGTCCCTGGTGGGTATTGTATTTTCCTGGTTGTAGCACCTGCAATGCGCTGCCGTCACGGGTGCAGAGTGCCTGGCGGTTAAAATACTGAAACTGCCAGATAAACTGGAGAAGCCTTTCAGTCATTTGGATAAGGTTTGCGGTGCCGATGAATGGTTTTCATCAGCGTCCTTATCAAATGTCAGTGATTGCGCTGAAAAAAGAGGGACAGGCTATGCATATTTGTTTATGATATGCGTTGGGGGAAAATGCAAAAGTCAAAATTTAAAAGTAAAAAGTTGAAGCAACGAACACTTTTGTGGCGGTTGTGACCGCAGCAAAAGAACTCGGAGCTACCGAACTGTGAACTTTAATCTTTGCTTCTCCGCTAAGCCGTCAGACCAAGGGTCAGACGGTGATGGCTGCTATTCAGCTACCTCTTCGCTGCCTCGCGCTTACCGCCGCGTGAAACCATCAAAGCGTAAGAACTCGGAACTCGGAACTAACGAACTGTGAACTGTTTACTTTGATGCTGCGCCCGCTGCCTCGCATTTACCGCCGCGTGAAACCATCGAAGCAAAAGCCTTTTGAATTTTTACTTTTTAATTTTGAATTTTCACCACTCCGCCGCGGCCAGCGCCTGCACCACCCTGCTCACCGGTAAACCCATCACATTATAAAAATCTCCATTGACTGCTTTGATACCAGTTACGCCAATCCATTCCTGGATAGCATAGGCCCCGGCTTTGTCATACGGTTTGTACTTGTCTACATAGAACTGTATTTGCTCTGCCGTTAGCGGGTGAAACCATACTTCCGTACTGTCTGCAAAGGCAATTTCGGTACTGCCGTTCATGATCACCACCCCGGTAATCACCAGGTGACGCTGGCCAGAAAGCTGTTCAAGGGTGCTGATGGCATGGTCACGATCCTTTGGCTTGCCAATGATGGTATCGTTCAATACCACCACGGTATCTGCCGCCAGGATGGTACGGTCGTGACTTAACTCTGCTTTTACCGCCAGCGCTTTATTTCTCGCAATGTAGACGGGTATTTCTACTGCTGGCAGATCCGCAGGGTACAACTCGTCGGTTTCTTTTATCACCACATCAAATGGCACTTCCGCCCATTCCAGCAATTGTTTTCTGCGGGGCGATTGAGATGCCAGCACTATTCTTTCCATTATATATGCCATTTAAAAAATACCATTGAAATAATGCCGCTCAGCATCACCCATTTTATCCAGCTGCTGATGGCATGAAAATCGGCCATGGTAACGGCGCTGTATAAACGCCGTAATATCCTTACCAGGGGCAATACTACCAGTAGCAACACAAAAGCCGCCGCCCACCACCAGCCAATTAAAATAGCGTACACAAATAGAATGAGTACGGCAGTAATCAGCACCACCAGCCACACACCGGCAAACACCTTGGAAGCCGGTATGCCCCAAACCACCGGCATGGTTCTGCAGCCAAACTTTTCATCGCCCTTAATGTCTTCCATGTCTTTTATCACTTCACGCACCAGCGAAATAATAAAGGCAAAGCCACCGTAGAGCACCGCCAGTTTGAAGATTCTTGTCATGGCCTGCTGGTACGCTTGCTCGCGGGTAAAGGTAACCAGGTCAAGCTCTGCTATGTATAACACAAACACCACCCAGGCGGTGAGTAATGAGATAATAATATTGCCTATCAGAAACTTTTTCTTGAACGTGGTGGAATAAAAAAGAAGCAGGAATACGGCGGCTATATTGGCCGGCCCAATGACCCAGTTACCAATTTGCCAGGCAACAAAAAAGGTAATCATAATAGCCAGTACGGAGAGACTCATATGCCAGAAAATGGCCCATCGCCGTTTGATGATCTTCTGCACAATGATGGCGGCGGGTTTGTTTACCTGGTCGATAGCCAGGTCGAAATAATCATTGATAATATATCCTGCTGCGGCTATCAACACAGATGAAATGGTTATCCAGCCAAAAGAATTCCAGGTAAGAAACCAGGCATGCTGCAGTGCATGCCCCTGGTAAGTTGATAAAATGATGCAAAAGAAAAACAGGCATTGCGTAAGTACAATAAAAAAAAGATTGGGCCAGCGTATCAATTTTAAAAAGGCAGCGGCTAGTTTCATGTAAGCGTATGCTTTGTAGAAATACTGATGGATAAGGTTTATGGTGCCAACTATTTGCTGGCAATGCTGCTGTCTGCATGCCAATGGCCCTGCAGCTTTAATACTTTTTCAATAACATCCCGCACACAGCCCCGCCCGCCCGGCATGGCGCTGATGTACCGCGAAATATTTTTTATCTCCGGCACGGCATCTGACGGGCAACAGGGTAAACCGATATCCTTCATGGCAGGATAATCCGGAATATCATCACCCATAAACAACACCTGCTCTGGCAGAATTCCGTGGGCAGCAAGGTAATCATCCAGCACCTGCCGTTTATCCGTAGCCTGAAAATGCACTTCGGTAATACCCAGTTTGTTTAGCCTGATGCGCGCACCCTCTGCGTTTACGCCGCCTGAAATAACAATGATATGGTAACCTTTCTTTACGGCTAACTGTAAAGCATAACCGTCTTTTGTGTTCATGGTGCGGGCCATCTGTCCATCATTCAACAACAACAATGAACCGTCTGTAAGAACACCATCCACGTCAAACCCAAAACATTTTACCTGCTTAAACTGATTGAGCAAACTCATGCTGATAACTTAACATTTATGATGGCCAACCTTTTCAACGGTTCAACCTATTTAATGGTACAGGCAACGCAACCGGGTACATAGACAATTGAGATGGGCGAAGTTACCAGTTCAGGACTGTAAAAAATGCATTTAGTAGATTAGTTTTCCGCCTTTCCGGCCAATAGTTATGCGGTTAAAACCAGTTCCATTTTTACATCGGCCGTTACAAACGGCGAGCCGGCTACCGGAATATTCCTGAAACCAAAACTTGTATATAAAGCCAAAGCAGTGGTGAGCTGGTGGTTAGAAAACAATAGAATTTTTTTTGCTGCGCGATGCCTTGCTTCCTCAAGGCATTTTGCCAGCAGCAATTTACTGATGCCCCTGCCGCGGAACGCCGGCGCTACGCTCATCTTTGCCAATTCATATACGCCCTCATGTTCTTTCATCAATGCTGCCGTGCCGATGATAATGCCATCCTCGCGGGCCAGGAAGATGCAGCCACCCCGGTCTATGATGGTTCCCTGTGGATCGTCCAGCACCATCAGGTCGTGACTTTCCGCCAGCCCATATTTCTCCAGCCATTCCAGGTTCAGCTTCCTGAAGTCTTCGTGATAGCGCGCTTCGTAGTCTATTATTTCCATATTTGTTGGTGGTAAAGGTTTTTGGGTATTCCAGTCTTTGCTCAGGCCATGAAGGCCGGATCGTT
>DATJGC010000486.1:0-9818 GCA_035495345.1 Chitinophagaceae bacterium
GTGCTGCTCTGTGTATAATCAGGCAGTATAAAGGAAGGTGCATCAGAATAACCAACGTACTTTATCAGCCCAATGCCTTTTGCAAACCATTGTTCAACTGCGTAGGTATCTGAAGCAGGTGCCGGCCCCAGTTTGGCAGAGTAAACATTCTTCACCTTAATTACATTGGTATATGACTTACCGTTTACAGTTACCGATGCACCGGTGGCAAGGATGGTTGAGTTAACGGTAAATACTATCGGCACTGATAAAGCGCCGTTGGTGGCGGAACCGTTAAAGGGTCCGCTCGCAAAAGTAGCGTTTGCGGCCAGGTTATCTATCAGGAAGGCATATTCAAAAGACGGGGTTGTAATGGTGAGCGTAGAATCTTTTGTTACAGAACCGGGTGAGTACTCATAGTACGTATTCAACTGCTTGCGGTAGTAAGAACTGTCTTTATTAGTGCCATCTGTGTTGGTAAACAATGAATAGGTTTTGCCCCCGAAACTGGCTGTGTTGCCGGTACTCAGTGTAAATAGAGTATCACTGCCTCCATCATAACTATAGCTCCAGTTAGAGTTTTTTGTCATGGGGAAATAATCACCGCTGGCCACGGGTGGCGCGGAGAAATTCACTTCTGTTTTTGTACAGCCGCCCTTGGTAACCGTAAGCGTACCGCCAATAGAATCAGTATTGCATTTAGCGCCCCAGGTATAATTACCTACCGGCAGTTTTACAAAATAACTGCCTGATGGGTCACAGGTGCTGGGTTCCGCTGCCATGAACTTGGTAATCTGGCCAGATTTGCCATTAACCGTTACCGTTATAGGGTTGGTGCTGGTACCGCCGCCACAACCGGCCTTGCTCCATAACACCACCTGGCCGCTGTCTGTAGAAACCGGAGGGGTAACCGTGCCGCTTCTTTTAAAGGATGCCGCAAACTTACCTTCCACAATCGACTTACTGCTGTTGCCACTTACGGCCTTACCGCTAAAGGTACCGGCCACACCATTGCTGTCTATTTTGGTAAGCACAATGGTAAATGAATCAGTAGCCATCTGGTCTGTCTGGTAAACAAAATTGCCTCCCTTAATATATGCAAACAAGCTATAAGGTGTTTTGTAAGTGCCGGGTTTTAGGTCTGGGCCAAACACCTGCAGCGTCATTTGTGCGCTCCTGTCGTCTAACCGGCCTATAAGAGTTAAGAATTTTACACCGGTGATAGTGTCTATGTAAACGGAATCAACCGGGCCCTTATACTGTACCCCTCCCTCTTTAAACTCCCATTGTGCATTGGCATTGCTGCCGTTCACCGGGGTTTCAATACTGTACTCTTTCTGGCAGGAAAAAATAACGGCACTAAAGGTTAACAACAAAAAAAATCGATGTAAATACTTCATTTTTACAAATTTATGGTAGACATGGTCAATGCAGGTGAATGGCGAAACGTAGCAGGGGACAATCATTGCCTGGCCATTATCCGGGTGATACGCGGTAAAGACCGTAAAGGTTGGTTACGCAAGGGATATAAAATTACGGATGTTTAGGAGACCTGCACATTATCATTTACCGGTGTATTTGTTTCTACAACACTGTGCTGGTCTTCGTCTTCCTTTTTAAAGAAGCGGCGTTGAAATACCAGTATGGCAATCACACCGGTTGATATAGCAGCATCGGCAATATTGAATACCGGGCTGAAAAACGTAAAGCGTTCTCCACCGATAAACGGTATCCACCCGGGCAACAGCTTGTCTTTGATGATCGGGAAGTACAACATGTCTACCACCTTACCATGCAGAAAACCGGCGTAGCCCTTTGGCGGAAACAGTTGGGCCACATGGAACCTGGTACTTTCATCGAATATCATGCCGTAGAACATGCTGTCTATCAGGTTGCCAAAAGCACCCGCAAAAATGAGCGCCGCGCAAATGATAAAGCCGCGGTGGTAATGCTTCCGGATAAAATTTCTGAGGATGAAAATACCTGCGATAACGGCTACCAGCCTGAACAGCGTCAGCGTCATCTTTCCCCAGTTGCCGCCCAGCTCCCAACCCCAGGCCATGCCTGAATTTTCAACAAAATAAATTTGAAACCAGTTGCCGCCGAGGGGGCGCAGGCCGCGGTCGTACGGGGTGAGCATTGCGTGGTAGGGGTCCCAGTCTTCACTCAGGGGCATATGTGTTTTTACCCATATTTTAACCGCCTGGTCTACAAAGAGGATCAGCAGTATCAGCAATACAATATTTCTTCCCTTCACCGGTAAACTTTTAAGTGGCAAATATAATGGTTTCAAGGGCAGCAGCGGGGCGGGCCGGGGGCGCGCATGTTAAAATTAAAACCGCTGTAAGGCCTATATTTTCTTGTAATTTTTATACTCCCCGGGCCGGTAACCGGTAAGGTCTTCAATGATATGACTAACCCGGTGTTTCAGTTTCATGTTTTTAAACCCTTTCTGGGTAGTATCAAAGTCAAATTCCCAGTCCTGATGCTTAATTCGTTCCTGCATACTGGCGGGGTGGGAGCCCTTAAACAGATCAAGGCGGTCTATATTCAGAAAGTAATCAAATTCTTTTTTCTCGTCTTCTGCTGTGGGGGTAAAGTTTGGATCATGCATGGCCCTGAAGGCAAGTCCTTTTTTGTACGATACCTGCGGCGGTTTTACCCAACCATAGTGATAGATATGTGCATCAATTTCTTTTACTTTCAGCTTCCGGTGGTCTTTAAACCGAAAGCCCTGGGCATCTTTCCAGGAGATGATGTCTTTATTATTGCGGATGATGCGTATTTCTTTACGGTACCATCTCCTCCCCGTACCAATGTAATTGTATTTCCCGTAAAAATGCAGCCATTTAAAGAGCAGTCCATCCACGCGCTTGTCTGCAAGGTATTTTTCCATGGCGGCGCGTATGGCAGGGTAATCTTTTTCATGTAGGCACTCATCTCCCTGCAGGTAAAAGGCCCAGTCTGCATCCGCAGGTATGGCCTGCAGTGCTTTATTGGTTTCATCTGCCAGTACAATGCCGCCGGTACGGAGCGATTCATTCCAAACGGTATCCAGTATTTTAATTTTTGGCGAGCCAATGGAGGCAATCATATCCCGGGTGCCGTCTTCAGAATTGCCCACAGCAATGATATATTCATCTACCAGCGGCAGCAAAGACAAGATGGATTCTTTTACCGGGTACTGGTATTTAATGGCGTTCCTGATAAAGCTAAAACCCGTTACTTTCATGGTGGTCAGTTTTTATGGCATTTGAAGAGGGGCAACTAATCTTCAGCAATGAAAGGGTCAAAGATCGGTTCATGCCCTGGCTTATTCTTCAAAGTAAACCCTTTTAACACGTTGAGAGATGCCGGTCATAATTTCATAAGGTATGGTGTCTGCCCAGGCTGCTACCTGTTGTATAGATAGTTGCGGTCCAAATACAATCACTTCATCTCCTTCTGCTACATGACCGGCATCGGTTATATCAAGCATGGTCATGTCCATGGATATCATTCCAATCACCGGTGCCAGTTTTCCGTTTACCAGCATATGGCCCTTGCCATTGCTCAGCCTCCTGGGGTAGCCATCTGCATAGCCCAGTCTTACGGTTGCAATGGTACTGTCTCGCATAGCAATGCCCTTTCTTCCATAGCCGGCGGTTTCACCTTTTTTTAAATGCTTTACCTGGGCCACGGTGGTTTTTAAAGACGATACTTCTTTGAGATCCAGCCGGTGCGTGGCCGCGCTGTCTATACCGTAGAGGCCAATGCCCAGTCTAACCATATCCAGCTGCAGCTGCGGAAAACGCAGTATGGCGGCGGAATTGGCCATATGCCGTAAAAAAGGGTAAAAAAGTTTTTCTTGTAACAAATCAGTAGCGGCAAAGTATTTTTCTGCCTGCGCCAGGGTAAACGCCTCGCTCTGCGGATCTTCACTGGCCACCAGGTGGGTAAAGACAGACTGCACCTTGCAATTGGCTTTTACCAATGCCTGCGCCAGGGCCGGCACTTCGCTTACATCAAAACCCAGGCGGTTCATACCTGTTTCCAATTCTATGTGCACCGGAAATTGCTGTACGCCTTCTTTAGAAAGATATTCATCAAAGGCAAGCAATAACTGAAAAGAATAAATATCCGGCTCCAGGTTGTACTGTACCAGCGTATCAAAACTGCTTACTTCAGGATTTATGACCATGATGGGCAGGCTGATGCCGCCTTTGCGCAGTTCCACCCCCTCGTCTGCATACGCCACGGCCAGGTAATCAGATTTATTGAACTCCAGCAGGCTGGCAATTTCATAGCTGCCGCTGCCATAAGAAGAAGCTTTTACCATGGCCATGATACGGGTGGCGGGCTGCAATACCTGCTGGTACTGTTGCAGGTTGTGTAATACGGCGCCAAGGTTTATCTCCAGTACGGTCTGGTGTACCTTTTGCTCAAGCAGGGGCAACAACTGTTCAAACTCAAATGCACGGGCGCCTTTTAATAAGACCGTTTCACTCTGGAACTTCAGGTGGTAAAAATCTTTTTTAAAAGCATCCACAGATGCATACAGGTGAACCTCAGGCACACCTGCTTTCTCAAAAATAGCCTGGTGCTTTAAGAGCTGCGGACCAATGCCAATAAAACGGCTGATGCCTTTTTCATGTACGCTGGCGGCAACCTGTTGGTACAGCTCCTTCTCACTTCTGCCGCTTTCAGGTATATCTGATAGAATAATTGTTTTGCGGGCATGCTGTTGCTGTCTTGCCAGAAAGTCAAGCGCAATTTTTAATGAGCTGAGATCAGCAGAATAACTGTCATTGATAATAGAACAGTTGTTTACGCCTTTCTTCAGTTCAAGCCGCATGGCTACGGGCGATAGGTTTTGCAGGCGCTCCGCAATGGTACGAAAGTCCATGCCCAGGTGCAGCAGCACACAGCAACAGGTAATGGCATTTTCTATGGATGCATCATCTGTAAACGGAATAACAAAGTTCAAAGGCTGTTCTTTATACACTGCGGCCACATAGGTGCTGCTATCATCTTTGGCCAGCGAGGTAATTCTGCAGGTGGCGGCAGTCTTTGTGCTCCAGGTAAACAGGCTTAGTTTTTCTCCGGCCGGGTTACGGAGTTGTTGCAGCAATTGCACAACGCCCTCATTTAATTCCGGGTAATCACTGCAATAGATAAGCGTTTCAACATGCGTAAACAATTGCAGCTTCTCTTTTACCTTTTGCCGCATGTTCAAAAACCCCTGGCTATGCGCTTCGCCAATATTGGTAAACACACCAATGCTGGGTTGTATAATTTTTTCCAGGCGGTCCATTTCACCACTCTGCGAAATGCCTGCTTCAAACAAACCGAGTGTGTGCTGGGCGGTCATTTGCCAAACACTAAGCGGCACACCCAGTTGAGAATTATAACTCTTAGGACTGCGAACGATATTGTACCGGTCTTCCAACAGTTGGTTTAGCCACTCCTTTACAATGGTTTTGCCGTTACTGCCGGTAATGCCAATAACAGGATAGGAGAATTGCTTGCGGTGTTGTGCTGCCAGCAACTGCATAGCTTGCAGTACATCTTTTACCAGCAGAATATTGCAGCCCGCCGGAAGTTCCAACCCGGTGGCATCAGCAATCACAAAATTTCTTACGCCCTTGCCATACACTTCGGCAATGAACTGGTGACCATCTCTCCTGGGTCCGTGCAAGGCAAAAAACAATGATGTAGCGGGAAACAACAATTTGCGACTGTCTGCCAGCAGGTACTCAATAGTATCCGGGCTGCCATGCTGTACCCATTTGGCTTTTATAATAGTTGCTATCTGTTCTATGCTGTACACAGGCAATAGTTGGTAAAATAGTTAGGCTTCTTCGTCTCCCTTTTCTGCCACCTGTATAGAATATATGATGGCCCCTGCAAGGCAAACAACAATTACAATCAAAGAAATATACACGGGTATATGAAAATTGATAAAAGGAACTTCCGCCAGCATTTTACAGCCAATAAATATCAGCACAATGGCAATGCCCTGTTGCAGGTGACTGAATTTGTCTACCGCGCCCTTTAAAAGAAAGAACAGTGACCGGAGGCCCAGCACCGCAAAAACATTGGAAGTATATACCACCAGGCGGTTTTGAGAGATGGCAAATACCGCGGGTATAGAATCCAATGCAAACAAAACATCTATAGTAGCCAGCATAATGATTACCACAAAGATCTTGGTATAGAGCCTTTTGCCGTCTTTTCTAACGGTAAGTCTTGTACCGTGTTCTTCATTGGTGAGCGGCAGCACGCGCTTGATAAGCCGGTACACCCTGTTTTTTTCCAGGTCTATCTCCTCGTCTTTATCGGCCGTAAACATTTTAACACCCGTTATCACAAGAATAACCCCAAAAATATAGAGTATCCACCTGAACCTTTCTACCAGTTCAATACCAACGGTGATGAACAGGATACGCAGCACAATAGCGGTGAGTATACCAATCAGTAATACGCGACCGTAATGCGTTTCCTTCACCCCAAAAAAAGTAAAGATGAGAATGAACACAAAAATATTATCGATGCTGAGGCTCCACTCCATCAGGTAAGCGCTCATGTACTCAAGCGCCACCGCGCTATTTATTTCAATGGCTATAAAAACGCCAAACCCAAGGGCAAGGGCTACCCAGAATATTGTTTGAAAAAGTGCTTTTTTTGTAGATACTATCGAAGATTTTTTGCTTAATAATCCCAGGTCAAATATCAGCGCCAGTACCAGTGCAATTCCAAATACCAAATAAGTAATCTGCTCTCTTGTCATTGATTGTAGTATAGCGGTAAAGATACTAAGGAATTGACCGTTCAGCTTGTTAGAAGCATTATAAACTATGGGGAAAATAATGGTCAGTAAACAGGACCTTCACCTGGTACCAAACGGGTGTTATTTCAGGCAGCCTTAGGCAGCAGCCTTCGCGTATTTTCTTTTTCTTAAATATTGATAGCTTCCGCCCAGCAGCACTACCAGCAAGAGCGGCAGCAGTACATTAATAAGTTGCCATTTAAATGTGTCTGTTTCCAGCTTCTTCTTATCCAGCAACCGAAGCGCAATATCTTTGTTTCTTGTTGCCAGTATGCCCGACTGGTCTACAAGGTATTCTACACAATTCATCACAAATTCGCTGTTGGCATATTTTGCTTTTGTATATGGGTTAACACCCATGGCCAGCGCTCCTTCTGATGAGGATACAAAATTTAAAGCGATATCGCCATCTGATACTACAATCATTTTACCAGGCTGTTCATTCCGCGCTACAAAGGGTTGCTGTGCCGCATCCAGCGATTGCTTCATGGCAGTACTCAGCCGGTTAGCATAGAGTGAGGTAAACTGTCCCTCTAACAAAACGGCTATGGGTATGGCCGACTTGTTAAATGTTTTTATGTCTTCCTCATTTTGTATACTGTTCCAGGATACTTTGGCCGGCGTGCTCAAAATGCGTGATGCATCGCCCGTGCTGAGGAGGATGGTTTTTTGAATGCCTTCGGCCTTCACCGTATCAATGCTGTTGGGAAACTGCGCCAGCACATAATCAAGGTTCTTTGTAATAGGATGGTTATTGTTGCCCTGCAGCAGTGGTGAGTAGGGCCAGGGCAGGAGCTGAATCTGTGGCTTGCCACCAATATTGCCTACTACGGAAGGGATTTTATCGCAATTGAGATCCTGTACAAGATCCAGGTTGATGCGTACACCATACTTAAACAACAGGTCTTCCAGCTGCAGCCCGCGGTCAAAAGCAATAAACTCATTTTGTGATCGCTGCAGGCTATCCATTTCAGCATACAGGTTATCAATCATCCATAATATTTTGCCACCGCGCATGGCAAACTGGTCAAGCTTAAGTTTCTGCTCATCACTAAAGGGCTGCGTAGGTTTATTAATCAGCAGCGCATTAAAGACATGCGGAATCACGGGCACACTGTCAATCGGTAAAAAAGCAAAACCATATTTCTTGCGGATATTGTTATTGATAAGGTCTTTGATACGGTCAGAAAAAGTTTCGCCGTTGCCCAGCAGGTAACCTACTACCGGTAATGTGTCAGTGATAATTTTCTGCACCGCGCTGGCAAATTTGTATTCAAGGGTTGCTTCTACCCGGTTAATGGAGGCTTCATCAAGCGCAGAACTCTGGCCGGCCAGCAGGTCCACTGCTGCTACACGCCCTTTATAACTTACCAGTGCACCCGGTACCACCTGCCGCTGTTCGGTACCCTCTCCTTCTTTTACCTGGGCCTGTATGGTGTAGGGTTTAATACCCAGCCCCGCAATGGAATCAAGAAAGTATGCTTTTGCTGAATCATTCAGCCCGGCACCTGGTTTTTCAAATACATATTTGATCTTGCTTTTACCAATTTCCTTGAATTCCTGCAGCAGGCGGTTGCTGCTGTTTTGGAGTTTTTTAAAATCTTTGGGCATATCTCCCTCCAGGAATACGGTAATATTTACCTGGCTATCCAGCCCGGCCAGCATCCGGCGCGTGGGGTCAGACAGCGTGTATCTTTTCTCCGCCGTCAGGTCGGCCCGTAAAGAAAAGAACGATGCGGCAATATTTACCAGCACCAACAGCGCAAGCAATACTATCCACCAGTATTTAGACGAAAGCAATTTTTTCATTCAGGGCCTGCGTTTAATAAGGTTGCGTTCTGTAAACAATAAAAAGAAGCCAATAAGGCTGATGAAATAGATTATATCGCGCAGGTCTACCACGCCCCTGCTAATACTGCGATAGTGATAGTCTATGCCCATCATCTCTACATAATAATCGGCACCGGAAGCCAGCGCGGCAATTCTGCTGACGGCATTAAAACCCATGTACAGAAGAAAACAGGCAAAAGCACTGATGATAAAGGCCACCACAGCGTTGGCGGTAAAACTGCTGCAACAAATACCAATGGCAGTGAATACGGCTGCCAGGAAAAACAAGCCAATATAAGAACCGATGGTACCACCTACATCCAGCCCTGCGTTTTCTCCACTCAGCGCCTGCATACTGAATACGTAAACAAGTGTGGGCAATAGTGCCAGGGTAACTATCAACAGGCAACCGAGGTATTTACCGGTAACAATCTGCGCGTAACTAAGCGGCTTGGTTTGTAGTATTTCATAATTGCCACCCCTGAACTCATCGGCCAGGCTGCGCATGGTAATGGCCGGTACCAGAAAAGTAAGAATCCAGGGAGAGAGCTCAAAAAACTTGTCCAGCGTGGCATAACCAAAACTGAGCATATTACTGTCCGGGAAAACAAAGAGAAAGAGGCCATTCAGCAGCAAGAAAACTGCCAGGGCAATGATGCCCGTAAGACTGCTGAAAAACTGCTGGATTTCCTTTTTGCAAACAGGCCACATGCGCCAAAAATAATGTATTCACTGCAAAAGATTTCTTCCTTTTGCAAAGGATGGGTACCTGCTATCATCCTTTGCCTTTCTTACGGGATACCTGCAGCCAGCGTTGCGTACAATCAACGCTAAGCCTTTACAATGATCTGCTATAGGGTAATAGTTACAGGGAATAGTACGATGCGCAGGCATATTCATACAAATGAAATATCAATACCCATTAAATCAGCAATTTCTTTGTAAATTGAGGCCATCCAACTATTAACAGCAACTGCATGGCATTAAAGATCATAGATCACGGCACAAAGGAATACCAGCAAATGGTCCAGATGCGTATGGACATACTCCGCAAACCACTAGGATTAAGCTTTACACCCGAAGAACTGGAAAAAGAAAAGGATGAAATTTTAATAGGCGCATTTGAAGACGACCGGATGCTGGGCTGCTGCATGCTTATAAAGCAGTCAGATACCGTTGCGCGCCTGAGGCAAATGGCCGT